>NZ_JBTNDJ010000009.1:0-123226 GCF_054511055.1 Arthrobacter melezitosi | reverse complement strand
GTTGTGGTGAGGAATTCGCTATCGGCCCTGAAAGGCCTCGGTGTGGTTGACCCCCTGTCCAGCGAAGCTGGGGGCGGCGGAGGCTGCGACGAGACCGACGGTTGCTGCTGTGGCCCAGAAGAGGCGCTTGATGGTTTTCATGACGGTTCCCTTTTCATTGTCATTCGCGGGGTTGGTGCGCGGGTTGTGGTGAGGAATTCGCTATCGGCCCTGAAAGGCCTCGGTGTGGTTGACCCCCTGTCCAGCGAAGCTGGGGGCGGCGGAGGCTGCGACGAGACCGACGGTTGCTGCTGTTGCCCAGAAGAGGCGCTTGATGGTTTTCATGATGGGCTCCTTGGTGTGGTGGTTGTTTTGTTGAATCTAGGATCGCGCCGTGCGCTTAACCAGTCCTTAATTGGGCGACGCAGGCTCCAGGCAGGGGCTGGACCGGATAGCCCCCAGTGGTGGGCGTTTGTGCGTGGCGAGGGAGCATGATTTTGCTGCGCGGGACAGGCTACGGGCAGGAGCTAGTGGCGGCCCCCTGTGTTGCGCGGACTGGGACCGGGCCGGACGTCTACTCAAGCCTGCAGCGCATCCTGCTCGAAGGTTTGGCCTCACGGGCGAACGGTGTGGTGTCCGACGATTGGAACTGCCCCTGGTGCGTTGATACACGCCTGAAAAGATTGTGGTGCGGGGATTCTTTCCGCCGTGTCCGCCAGCACCGAACGCAAGCCGCTATCCGAGGTTCCAACCAGATCCCTGTGGGCCGCAGCGAGGCCCTCGCTTGCCCGGACCGCCCGCTTGACGCCTCGCTCCTTCCCTGCACGGGGCAGCAGCTGCTCTGTGAACTGCGGCTGCACTTAGGCGGGGGACTGGACCCTTTTGTCCCGCAGGGGCATGATCGGGCTGAAAAGGTCGGACCATGCAATCCCAATCGAGTGTGAAGGCAAACGCTCGGGCGGGGGTGTCGCGTCGCTGAGCTTCACGGGACCGGGCAAGCCGGGGTCTGGTGAGCCGTCGATCCGCTGAGGGTGCTGTGCCTTGGGTGCACTTTGGATACGAGCCTTGGGCCCGTTAGAGGTCGTCGTCGGCGGTGCGCCGGTCACAGTGCGTGCTTCTCAGCAGCGAATCGTGTTGGAATGTCTGGCCCTACGAGCGAACTCGGTCGTGACATCTGATTTCCTGGTCGAGGCGGTCTGGGCCGACCACCCACCCGCGAAGCCGGGCCCACAGTTGCAGGTGTATGTCGCGAATCTACGACGCATGTTGGATCCTGGTCGGTCAAAGGGTCTTGCCTCCCAGCGGCTGGCCAGCCGGTCAGGCGGCTAGGTTCTGACGGTTGCGGAGGACGAGCTTGATCTCCTGCAGTTTCGTGAGCAGGTGGCGGCGGGCGAGCTGGCGGTGCAGGCCGGGGATGTGGTGGAAGGTGCGGAAGATCTCCGCCCAGCCGTGGAGCTATTTAGGGAAAGCATTTCCCGATCTGGCCGACATCGAATTGTTCCGGCCTGAGCTGGACGACCTGGAGGAGTCCTGGCTGAACGTCTACCAGAACCTGATCGAGGTTGAGCTCGCGCTGGGCCGGCACGGCACGCTGGTGGGCGATGTGCAGTCGATGGTGGCCCAGCACAGGTATGAGGAGCAGCTGTGGGCATCACTCGTTCTTGCCTTGTGCCGCTGTGATCGTCAGGCGGATGCTCTGGCGGCCTGCCGCCAGGCGCGCCAGGTCTTCATCGAGGACCTTGGCATCGACCCCGATCCACGCCTGCAAACAGCTGGAACGGGCGGTCTTACGGCAGGACGCATCGCTCGCGGTTCCCGCCGCTGAGGGGCATCGCCCAATCAGGCAACGGCTGGATAACCTTCCGGCAGAACTCGCGCCACTCGTGGGGCGCGATGCCGAGTTGGGTGGGCTGTGCTCCATGTATGTCGCCGACGGCTGCAGGTTGGTTACCGTGACGGGTCCAGGGGGGACAGGGAAGACCCGTCTGGCATTGGCGGCGGCCGCACAGCTCGGCGCGGAAACGCCCGATGGTGTGTGCTGGGTCAATCTCGCCCCACTCACTCAGATGCAGCAAGTGCCCACCGCAATAACTGCGGAGATTGGCTTAGAAGGCTGGGAATGCAGCGACCCGCTGAAGATCGTAAACCGCTTCCTGCGCTCCCGTCGGCTGTTGTTGGTCTTGGATAACTTCGAACAGCTGGAGGAAGCGTGGCCGGTTGTGCTGGACATGCTCACCGCCGCGCCTGGACTGCGGATCCTGACCACCAGCCGACGGCCCCTGGGACTGCGTGCCGAGTACGAGTACGAGCTCGCGCCGTTGGCTCTCCATCCACTCGATCCGTCGCTGCCCCGGCGCTTGCTGCAGGAGGTGCCCGCCGTGAACTCTTCCTGACCCGCGGCCGGGCCGTCCGCCCCCACTTCATCCTCAACGACTCTAACGCTGCGGTCGTGACCCGGCTGTGTCACCGCTTGGACGGCCTTCCACGTGCAATCGAACTAGCCGCAGCCCAATTACGGCATCGCACCGAGCTAGAACTTCTCAACGATCTGGAGGTCAGTCTTGCCGCCATGCCGGCAGCCCTCCGCGATCTTCCAGAGCGCCAGCGAACTCTCACGGCAACAATCGCGTGGAGCCATCAACTGCTCGGCGATGCTGAACGGCAACTCTTTGATCAGCTCGGCGTCTTCGCTGCTGATCCAACCACCGCGGCGGTCAGCTGGATCCGCGGATCAGCGTCCGGGGCAGAGGCGGGCCGAGGACCTGCTGACCGCTCTCGCACACCACAATTTGCTGCGTCGCTACACAGACCCGGCGGGAGTGACCAGGGTGTCGATGCTGCAATTGATCCGGGAGTTTGCGCGCGACCACCTCAGCGCGCTGGGCTTTCACCTGCCGCTCCCGGTTTTTCATGACCTCTTTGCGGAAGGGCTCTCCCGCCGCCCAGTGGTTTTCCTCCTTGGCGTACTTCGGCGCCTCCGAGATCAGGATGCTCGCCCAAGTCATCGCCTGCAGGCGCTGCGAAGTCAACTTCGCCTTCACGATCGAAGCCCAGATCGGCCGTGGGTGACCGCACGCGCTCCATGACCTCCTAGGCGGGCGCGTGAACGGAACCCTGCAACTCAGTAAGGTCGTCCGCGCTGGTTTTCCCGTGCCTGACCAGGACTGCGGCCGCCTTCATGGCGTCGAGGGACAGGGCCTGCCGGACCGCCGCACGCCATGGGAGCAGCTTGACCGGCTCGATGAGGCGCTTGGCCGCGACGGCGTCCTTCATAGGAAGCAGACCCATCGCGGTGCGGAGGGGGTCACCAATATCTGCACAGTATGGGCAGCGCGTCTCAAGTGTCGGGAGGGCACCTGGCCGATTCGGCGGACCGAGAGAATCTGTCATGCAGTTGTCGGCTGCTCGGACCATGAATGGTTTGAGGGGAGGCGACGTCGTGATGGAGACTTTGGAGACCGTGCATGTCGTGGGGCGTGCCCGGGACTCGGTAACGAGCGCGGGCACCACCCGGTCACGGCCGCGGTTGAATCTCTCCGGCAGGATCGGATCATTCACGGCACAGAAGCGCCGCACCCTGTCAGTGCGGGGTGCGGCAGTGTCTGGGAAGGCCTCTGGTAGGCAGAAGTGGGGGTGTGGACAGTGTCCACACCTGGGGCCTCGGATCGGGTCGTACATCGGTCGGACTGGGTCGGATTGCGCATGTTTCCTCAGGAGCCCAGTATTCACAAGGGCCGGAGTCCGGTTCGAGTCCCACTTCGGGCACATGTTTCCCCTAGTCAGAGGCCCTTTTGCTCTCTGACTGTGGACAGCCGGCCCGATTCTGCGGTCCGGGTGCCGGTTCTGGTGGCTGTTTTGGAGTTTTCCTGGGCGCTGGGTGCCGCCTTTCTGTCGCGAAGCCCGGGTTGGGCGTTCTTACTACTTCATGGAGGAGCGGCGGGGTAGCTGCATGACTTTGGTGAGGGTTTTTTGGCCTGGTTATTCTCCTCGAGCAGCTCGGGCGAGGCAGCCACCGTAGGTTGGCGATTGATGAGCTCCATCGCTACGGGCAGACCCAGGTTGGGGTGACCGCCCGTTTGCTCGCTGGCGGCTACAAACACACAGGACGCGGCGACGCGGAATGCGGGGGCGGCCCTCAGACCCTGTCATGTGGGGATAAGCCCATGCCTTCTCCGTCTGGCCAGAAGACAAGGAAGCTCGGGGCGGTCTCCCCTGTCGGTATCGCTAAAGTAGGTGCAGCAATGGAGTGGTCAGTAGTGCAACGATGGGGGGCAAGATGGTGGCAACAGCCGAGGGTAGTCTGAACCCGGTGATTCCGAATGCGTGGGAACTCACCATGCAGGGAGCCGGTGCGCTGGCGGTAGCCATTGTCGTGGTGGCCCTCATCAGCATTGCGCGGTCCCGCCACCTAACCAGCACGGCGCAGGCCGTATGGGTTCTGATTGTGCTCGCTTTCCCCATCCTCGGCCCGGCTTCCTGGTTCGTCGTTCGCCCGCGCAGCGCCGCACCCACCCCGAGCCGTCTGCAAAGCATCGCGCCAGCGACCGGGAACCACGACGGCCGATGGGCGCACTGCGGGATCCCTCAGCGGGCGGTTCTCCGGGCGGGCCGGACACGACCAGGGCAGTGCGGCTTCCGCCCCGGGCGGCAAGCCCGCTCATGGGCGGGCGTTGAGGTTGTAGATTTCGTTCTTTTCGGCGGCCGTGAGGTCGGAGCCTGCTAGGGTGTCCTGCAGCACCGCGGATTTTCCCGCTTTGCACCGACTGATGGTGGCGGGCTCGCCGGCGACCTAGAGCATGAAGCCCGTTGTTGGACCTCGGCGGCTTATGGCCGACCCTGCACGATGTACGGGCTATTAGATTCACGAGTTGGCTTGTGCGAAGGGGTCGGTTCTGCAGCGGCGTGAGCGTACTCTTTGGCCGTACAGTTCAGCGGCTAATCCTCTCGCTCTTGGGACGACCGATGTGGCCTTGGGGTTTCTAGGCTGCGGTATGGGCTGAGCATCGGTCAGACGGCGGCGTGCATCGCACAACGGCGGTGGGTACTCGTTTCTGCGGCCACAGCCACTGGACTTCCGCCGGTGCCGGCTCTTTCCGGAGGGCACCGCCGGAAAATGGGAGTATGCACGACCACCAGCAAGGCGCCCTCGGCCACGATAGTGGGTCTTCGCCCAGCCTCGTCGGCCCCAGCGGTATCAAACCTTGCAACGTCGGTATGGCAGGGTTTCACGACGCTCCTCATACAAGCGTTTCGGCCTTTCCTTCGACCCTGTCGCACGCGCCACCCGAAGGTTCAATAGTGGAGTCTGGCTGAAACCATTGGACCTACTTTGCGTAATGCGGGTATGTCAGGCGTCGTCGGAGAAGTTGTCCTTCACCATCCGACGAGCGCTTATTCACCTCTTCGACCAAGATCAGCAGCGGAAATTCGATTCCAACTTGGCCTCTAGTCCTATTCAGGCTTTCGTTATGCGTCCAATTACACAAATACCGCCCTGCAAACCTTATCAACCGCCTCGGCGTATGCCACTAATGATTTTGGGTAACTCGTCGCAGAATGTGCTGAAGCAGGGCGTCAAACCCGCTGGAAGCCGTCAGGCATAGTCGGAGAAGGAGCGCCTCGTGAATAACGGAAAAAGAATCGCCTTATGGGTATCAGCCGTGGTTGTAGCCCTACTTCTTTTGGCCGGTGCTTTCCTGCTTGGGCAGAGTCGTTCAGGTGACAATCCCGATGCTGGGAGTACTGACGCCAGCCCCAGGCCAACCGTGACCACCGCCTCGAACTCGCCCAGTCCCGAACAAGCGGGCGGCGGAACAGGGGGTGCCGCTCGGGGTGACTCGGGCGGCGACGGGGGCGCGGGCGGGGGCGGGGGTGCGGCCGCTGGCGGGGGTGCGGGTGCGGGCGGCGACGGGGGTGCGGGTGTGGGCGGCGACGGGGGTGCCGGCGCGGGCGCAGGCGGGGGTGCCGGCGGCGACGACACGCCGCCTCCAGCCCTGGTCCCCCCAGGTCTCATCGGAAGCGTCTTAGTGGACGCACAAAATGCGCTGGCCGCTGAAGGGATCACAAGCGCCGTTGCCGAGGAAGTCGCCTCTGCGGACCAAATCGGCCTAGTTGTAGCGGTCACGCCCAATGAGGGGGAACCCCTCCCCGAGGATCGGAATGTCACCCTGACGGTAGGGGCTCCGGCCCAAGTCACTGGCGACATTACCTTTGGAATTGACGACTTGAGGTGCCACTACGGCGGAGGCGGGGCAGAAATTGCGCATGTGCTTGTCACAACGCGCTTATTAGACCCGCAACCACCAGATTTGTTGGGTCAGGTGACCATTACCGCCACTGGAGACAACGGCTCAACTTTCCAGAGCATGGCTCCAGTGGGTACAGGGATAGGGGTTCAGATTGCAATGCGTGGAGGAGTACTGCCTAACGATAGATTTATCGACATCACGCTCATACCTGATGAGGGACTTCCAAACTCGAATGAGGCAAATGATCGAATTCGGGTAAGCTTTACGCTGCACCCACAATCCTTCGGCATGATGCCCTGTTCAGCCGTTCCCCTTTAACGGTTATGCTGGGTGAGGACCAATGCTTCTGTGTGCGGCTGACGTCGGCCATCTACACCGGCATGGTCGGTCGGGTCGGCGGGTAGAGGACCTCTTTGCGGCTGCCGTGCCCCACGACGTCGAATATCCGATTGGCTGTCAGGTGTGGTTCAGGGCGACGTCTGCGACAACGATCCCTGGTCATGAAGAGGAGCGGCAATCGCACAGCCATGAAGGGGATTGAGGATCGCCCCGCCAGCCCGTTCGAACTCCTAATCGTCTTCGGGCAACCGGACCGGGAGGTTATCGGGAACGCAGAACGACGGGTCCGGCGGCAACGGTCGGTTGGCTTCGTGGTGGAAGAGGTGCTCACCGATATCTGCACAGTATGGGCAGCGCGTCCTAAGCGGCGGAATGGCACCTGGCCGATTCGGCGGGCCGGGAGAATCTGTCATGCAGTTGTCGGCCGCTCGGATTATGAATGGGTGGAGGGGAGGTGACGTCGTGATGGAGAGTTTGGAGACCGTGTATGTCGTGCGGCGTACTCGGGATTCGGTAACGAGCGCGGGCACCGCCCAGTCACGGCCGCGGGTGAATCTCTCCGCAGGATCGGATCGTTTACGGCAAAGAAGCGCCGCACCCTGTCAGTGCGGGGTGCGGCAGTCTTGGGGAAGGCCTTTGGCGGGGAAGAGGTGGGGTGTGGACAGTGTCCACACTTTCGGTCTCGGACTGGGCCGTATCGGTGCCGGACTGGGGCGGATCGCGGATGTTTTTGCGGGAGTGGTGGATTTCCGGGGGCTGGAGTCCGGTTCGAGTCCAACTTCGGGCACAAGTTTTCCCAAGTCAGAGCCCCTTTGCTCTCTGACTGTGGACAGCCGGCCCAATTCTGCGGTCCGGGTGCCGGTTCTGGTGGCTGGGTTGGGGTTTCTGGGGGCGGGGTGGCTCCTTTCTTTCGTGAAGCCCGGTTTGGGCTTTCTTACTCGTTCATGGGGGAGTGGCGGGTGAGCTGCATGACTTCAGTGAGGGTTCTTCTGACCTCGTCACCCTCCGTCATAAGTCAGCTAGCCCGAGCTAGCTCCGTTTGGTTAGGAGTCACGCAAATTCGGGGCAGTCCCAACCTCGCCGACACTCGCATGCAGGGATCCTCCGGTTGCTATCCTCTTGATCGCTTCTCGGTTGTTCGCACTGGTGCCGCCGGCGACTATCGGTCCAGACCCGTCCTCTTTCAGGCGTCAGGCGAGAGGTCCTTGTGTGAAGGAGAGTGTTCGTATCCCTACCCACCTCAAACGGACTCCGGCCTGAGGTTGCTGACCTGGTGATCGATGAAGCTTAGAAGTGCGCGCAGGTCATTTTTGCCCTGTCCGAAATCCACTAGCGTCGTTTCCACCTGCGGCTCGGACAAGGCATCGATGATGGTGCCACCCGAGGCGTCCGAGGTGAATGTGCGCTTTCTGATAGGTGGTCATCGCATAGTCGAATACGAGGAACGAAATCTCGGCGGTGACGGTAACCGTCACAAATACCCCAATGATGAGTAGCCACAACTTTTCAGGCTCTGGATCTTTCCGCTCGGGTTTATCCGACCGGGGTGATTCTGTCGTGGTCGGAAGCGTCGTCCGCCCTCTCACGTACAAGATTCATGGCCACCCAGGGTGGCGGTCGTCGTATCAGCTGGTCAATCCTCTCACCTAGAATCAGCCTCGAAAGGCACGGCGGTCCTTCTCCTCGTCAATCTGGCGGTCAACCTCTAAGTCAACCTGGGTCGCAAGCTCGTAGACCTTCTTTTCGAAAGGCTCAAACTCTGACTCGAACTCCGCAAGAGATTGAAGGGCCTCCAATGGGTCTGGTATTTGACGTGTTTCGCCCGCCCACTCGTTCCAATGCTTGCGCATCGCCCGGGTAGGAGTCTTATGGGTAGGGGTAAACCCGGGAGGGGTCCAGTAGGCCCAGCGGACTGTGTCCATCTCGGAGACCTCAGTGCCCCGCATCGAGGCAGTAAATTCCCGAGCATATTCAAGCAGCTCATGCGTGCGCTCGACCCTGCTATGTATGTAATCTCCGATCAGTGTTGGAGCATCGTCTAATACGAGGTCTCGCCGCAGCGTCTTCGCCATCAGTGCTTGCAGCTCGCGGCCGGAGCCGTAGTGACCCTCCTGCAAGGCAGGCGGTTCTACGTTCATACGCTCGTATAGGCGTCGTCTTGTTTCCGCGGAACCAGGGCCCCAGCTATAACTTCGCGGCCAAAGTAAGTCTAGGAACGTCGCCGTTATTGATGCGTAGAGGTAAGCGACTATTCGTAACCCTTCGGGGCGGCTCTCTTCGCGGTGATACATCTCATTGCGGTACTCGTGGAGTCGTGAGATGACTCCTACATATTGCAAGGGAATGTCGCCGTGCCAAGCAAGGAAGCGAAGCTTCTCGGTGAAGTCTTTCTCAATTTTCCCAATTTGGCTCTTGGAAAAGGACCAGTGTATGTGTTCTCCTTCAGCACGACTTGTCGTCTCCGACTGTCTCTGCAGCGGATCTGAAAGGTCAGGCTTGACGTGTCTATCCTGTGGGATCCATGCAGGTCTCTCGGAGGTGAGCAGATAGTAGGACATCTCGTTGATTCTCCGAACCATCAGAGTCTCGATCGCACTGTCCAATAGAAGGAATCCAACGCGAAGATCCTCCAGAGTGCCTCGAAGAAGCTGAGCGGCAAAAGAAGTACCTCGCTGGCCGATAGGGCCGCATATGTACGGTGGGAAGTATAGCCACCGGCATTAGGGGGTCACTATGGCGCGACCGCGCAAGCGCAACTAGATTGATGGCGACATCGCCTTGGCACGCCATCGGCAGGTTGGGCGTTCGCATCGTCCACTGCCAGAGCGGTGAAGCGGGGTGTCGCGCCTCAGCCTGTGCTGCGTGAGTCCGGTGGGCGCGCCGGCTGAATATTCCAGCGATATTGGTTCGCGGAGCCGACCCTCGAGGAACTTCCGCAGCTCGCCCACTCCACCGTCTACCGCATAGTTCGTGCCGAAAGGACCACGTCATGACCGGGGCAATGCCGGATAAGTCAGCAGGGCCAGTGTGGCCGGTGCGATGACCTGTCGACACTATCGAGCAGCATATTCGCATCGAGACTCCATGGCGGCGGTAGGTTGCGAGCGTAGCTCGACCATCAGCAGCTAGCCACCCGCAACCTTGTGTCCTGTGCCCCACCCTGTCATGGACCTTCGTCTATCCGGAAAGGCCTCTGGTCGGGAGAAGCGGCGTGTGGACAGTGTCCACACTTTGGGGCTCGGACTGGGCCGTACCGGTGCCGGACTGAGCCGGATTGCGGATATTTTCGGGGGAGTGGCGGATTTCAGGGGGCTGGAGTCCGGTTCGAGTCCCACTTCGGGCACATGTTTCCCCTAGTCAGAGGCCTTTTTGGTCTCTGACTGTGGACAGCCGGCCCAATTCTGCGGTCCGGATGCGGGTTCTGATGACTTTTTTGGGTTTCCTGGGGGCGGGGTGCCGCCTTTCTATCGCGAAGCCCGGTTTGGGCGTTCTTACTACTTCATGGGGGAGTGGAGGGGTAGGTACATGACTTCGGTGAAGGTTTTTGAACTGGGTCATCCTCCTCGCCGAGCAGCCCAGGCGAAGCAGCCAGCTAGAATTAACGACCCATGAGCACCATCAGAACGAGGAGGCCTAGGCTGCGGGGACATCCGGGCTGTCCGCTGGCGGCTACAGGGACACAGAAGGCGGCCAAGTGGGCTCCGGGGTCGATCCTCAGACCCCGTCAAATGACAATCAGGTCCAGCGGGTTCCGGCTGGTCAGGAGTCAAGCGGACGGGGGTCAGTCCCAAACAGGAGGAGAGCAGTTGTGAAAGCACACTGAATTGAGCAGTGGTGACCGGACGTTCATACCGGAGTGAAGCAGTGGCTGCGAGAACACCAAGGGGTGGCTGGTATCCCGGGAGAAGCGCAGGCCAGTATCGCCGAGGCCGGAGGTCCCACTGAGGAACCGTTCCTCGATGACGAGGACTGGCAGTTCATCCGAACTCAGTCCGAGTCCGTGGACTGCGTCTTCCCCCAAGGGTGTCAACGTTGGCTCTGATGACCCAGACGAACGTCGAGATCGCTGGGGAGTGGTTTGGTTCAGGCTGGGTGAAAGCCAGCCATTGGAGCTGGTGGTAAGAGCCGATGATGGAACTCGAAGGACTGCTACCGTGGGCGGGGTGTCCGTCGATGACCACGCTGGTTTGCCGAACGTTTCGTTGGTAATCCCGGCATTCAACGAAGAAGCCGTGATCAGGCGTTGCCTGCTGGCGGCAATTCATCAGACCGTGGCGGCGGAGCAGATCATCGTGGTTGATAACGGTTCCACGGACGGCACGGGCGCCGTAGTGGCCCGGGTGCAGGAAGAACACCCCGGCACCGGGATCGTATTGCTCCAACAGAACGTAGAGCAAGGAATAATACCTACCCGGGACTTCGGTTTTCAGGCGGCGGTGAGTGAGGTACTGGGTCGTATCGATGCGGATTCCCTGCTGCAACCGGACTGGGTAGAACAGGTCCAACAGGCTTTCATGGATCCGGGCATCGCCGCTGTTACCGGTCCTGTGATCTACTACGATATGCCGTGGCGCCGGTTGGGGTTGAAGGCAGATAATGCGGTTAGAAAACTGGTGATGCGGTGGGCCTCACCCCGGTATCCGTTCCTGTTCGGCTCCAATATGGCGGTCCGCCGAACTGCGTGGGAACTGATCCGGTCCCAAACATGCCGGGATGCATCCGATGAGATGCATGAGGATATCGACCTGTCACTGCACCTCAGTGACAACGGGCTGGGAATCGCGTATCTATCAACCATGGTCGCTGGTGTCTCTGCCCGCCGCCTGGAGGATTCCCCTGGATGCTATCGACGCTACGTTGATCGCTTCGACCGGACCTACCGGGCTCACCAAGTAAACGGGTGGGCTTTGAAGGTGCCGTCGATGATTTTCCGGTCCATTTATTTGCCGTTGAAGCTTCTTCGAACAATGTACGCAGCGGGTGCCGTCATCTACAGTTCCGGCCTGAGGGCGTCGGCGGTAGCGCTCTACTCTTGGGCGTATCGGCATGAACGTCCTAGACACCTAAAAACCGGAGGTGGCGGAGGCTAACAAAGCTCGCGCCAGAGTCGCGGGATCTCCCAGGTTGTGAAGCAGCATTCGCCCACGGAGCCTAGAGTCAGAAAGGCCTGCCGGGCGGGTAAGTGACTTTCGGAGGACTCAATGACGACCACGCAGGACGGCCATGAAGACGATTGAGGAGTGAAGGGGTCAGACCCGGGGGGACAACTCCCGACAGCGGCGACCGTATCGCCGTCAGCTCGACAGAAGAACCATCAGGTTCGAGCCGGAAGAGAACACCCCGGATGAGAACGGCAACGGGGGGGGTCTGAGCGATCAGGAAATACGGCCATGATGATCAGGGGAACAGGCGCGCGAGCAGAACGGGGACCGGTCTCACATCCGCTCGATATTTTCGTTGTCCATTCCCCGCATCGACTCAGCTGTCAATGCGCAGCTTGAGGACATCGGCAGGAACTTACGCGTTTCTTCCAGCTTCGGGATTCCGATAGCTGACAGATCGCGAGGTGAGCGCAGCAGACATTGATGATGCCGTAATCGAGGTCCTCCGAGACGCAGTAGCCGGCAACAATCGCTACGCGGTGCTGTTGGGAGCGGGCGCAAAAGAGCTCGGAGACGATCGCCGGCTCTGCATAGGAGGCGGCGTCGACCGTCAGCCCGCAGTACCCAACAAATCCAGGACCGGAATGTTCTCAATCGCCAGGAGAGACAGCCTAGAGCTCTCGGATTCGATCAGCTGCGCCGCGCTCGGCTCGCGTACGTCCTCAACCGACGGGCGGCCCGAGGGGTTGATCCGCCGAGGTACGCGCGGATCCCGCTCCAACCACAGCTCCCGGACCGTCTGGCTGTCCTCTTCACGCAACCGGCGAAGCCGAAGTCGTTCCGTCCTCAGCTCGACCTGCGTTGAGGTGAATCCGGAGGTGGTCATGAAGGAAACCTACACGCGGGCCATGAATCCTCTATTCATGGCATGGCAGAAAGGTTCCTTTGAGCACGGCAGGTTTTGACTCTGGACGATCGGCCCGGTTTCCTTCCCTGGAGCGGAAGTAGGCTGACTGCCGGGCTGTGTTGGAACGGTTGATGCCACTCTGCTCATGATTTCGAGGCCGCTCATTTAGACGCTTGTTCCAGCTTCCGTAGGAATGTTGCCGCCCCTTCACCTGAGAAAGTTTCCTTTTCAACGGGGCGGCCCGAGATCGCCATGAGAAGTGCCAACGAGGTTCCTCTGACCGCGGAGCCAGAACCGTGCTCAAACCCCGAATCGGACGCTTGCAGACGAAATCCAGCTGCGCGTTCCCGGCCACCGCCCATAGAGATGCCGGTTTTGAGTTGATAATGCAAGGCCGCGCAGATCGACTCACTCGGGTAGGAACGCAAGATCCCCAGGGGACGCCGAATGTCCTCACCATGCACGATTATTTCGACGAGTCGAGTTGCTAGAGTAGCCGGCGGTGTCGTGGTTGCTTGGCGTATGCGGCGGAACTCGGTCAGGGTCGCTTCCGGAGTCGCGGCGCGCTCCTTGGCGATGCCGTTTGCGTTGTCCTTGTCGAAATCGAACTTCGCGGCGATCAGTCGACGCAGAAAGCCAAGACGAGTGGTCTTCGCGGAATCCACGAGATGAGCGACGACGTCGTGAATGTCCCAGCCGGGACAGAGCGAGGGCTGGGCCCATTGCTCCGGGGTGAGGGACTCAAGTTCTCGGATGAGGATCTGGCGTTCGCTGTGAACGGCTGGCCACACCGCCGCCGATGGTCGGGAATGCATGGGGCAATATAACCACGAAACGACCGGCCAACTAGGCGGGACTGTCCCATTGAGTGGATGAGGGAACCAGATCCAAGCATCAGGGCTCACCCCTTCCTGCCGAACCGGGGCCAGGCGGTACGGTCGAGCGATGGAAGCACCAGACCTGCTGTCATGGAAACGGCCGCCAGATAGCGCACCGCTGTCCGCCGCCATAACCCGTCTGCGATTTACCAGGAATCCTTGTGAGTGTTGCTGGCGTAGGCATGATGGTAATGCGCAAGCCGTTCTCCCTGATGCAAGCTGCTGCCATCAACCTGGTTCCGGGAAAACGCGACCCGAAACGAACAGTCAGGATCCTGCAGAAAGTCATCATAGTCGGCGGCATATTGTTCATTTTGTTTGGTGTGTACCTTGCAGTGAACCCGGTTTCCCATCATGACGGCGGCGCCGCTGCACGCTGGACACGGTACGTTGCATAGCGCTCCCGGCTTCCGCCAAACCAGTTCCACAAGTTCCTGGATATCGCACCGAACCCTGATCGATGCGCGTCACACGACCTGAAAGGTCCCTCCACTCCGAGGGGCCGTACCTTTCCCCCACAGCGCCGGCGTACGTATCACGTCGCAGGGACACCGCCCGCCAACCCGCAAACATAGGAGCAAGCCCGGTCCGGTAGGTCTCGTTCTGACCCCTCGCCGATGAGCGGTTCCGGAGGACAGGATGCCCGAGAGCTGGACTACGCCGAGTATGAGCCGCGGATGCTGTGCAGGACGCGACGCCTCCCGCCCGGCACAGCAAGCCCGGCCACCATTCGGTTCGACCTGAACACGTCCGGTGATCGTCAAACGGCAGATGATCGAGGCGGTTCGCCGCCCAGTTGATGCCTCCGCGCGCATGAGCTGCGATGAACCGCCGCGACAACACGAGGGGAGATGTGACCGAAGAGGTGATGCGCCGACATCTCACAGAGTCCCGATGAGCGTGCAGGCGGCGAGTATGTCCGTTGTCGGCTGAATAGGTCACTGAGAGGGGCGACGATCCTGACATCCATGATGGAAGTTTTGGTCGGGGCGGTGCCGAGGGGGCGGGTCAGCCGAGGATCGACAGGGCCCGTGGGACGCTGTTGATCGTGATGTCGGTGCTGGTTTCGACGGATTTCACCTCGCCGTCGATCTGGTACGGCATCGGCTTAAGCGTCGAGAACCGGTACCGCGTGTAGCTAGGTTGATCGCCCAGTCCCTTTGTGGTGGCGCGCAGAGCGGTCAGGAGAATTCTCCACTTGGCCATGTGCGGGAAGATGATGACCTCAAACTTCCCGTCCGCCGGGTGGTCATCGGCTTCGCTGAGGGTGGCGTACTTGGCCATTTCAGAGATGTTGGCGAACACGAGGCTGTCAAAGGTGCGGCGCTTTCCGTCGCTGTGGCGGATTTGGAAGGGCTTGAACTTCGAGAAGGTGCGCGCGACGGAGAACATCTCCTTGATGGCGCCCTTGCTGCCTTTTTCCAGATCGATCGCCATGACTGGGGTGAGCCCAAAACCGATATAGGAGTGCGCGTAAACCGGCTCGAACCCGGGCGCATCCATGCTGATACGCAGCAGGTCGATCCGGCGGACCTGGGCTTCAATGATTGCTTCGCCGAGCGGCTTGCGTCCGATAACGCGGCTGTGGTCGTTCGCGTTGCCGGCGGCCAGGACTGCGCAGACGGCGTCGTCGCTGCCGCTGGCCATGACTCCGTTGACGACTTCGTTGTATCCGCCGTCCCCGCTCACGGACACGATGAGGGCATTGGGCGCGGATGCTGCCTTCTGCGCGAGGTCCACTGCATGGCCGGCGTGTTCGGTGGGTTGCAGACGGATCTCGGTTTCAGGCAGTTCGGGCGCCAGCTCGTCGCGTAGCTCCCGGGCAAGCTTGGGGGCATCCCCGGTGCTGTTCGGGTTGAAGATGATCGTGATGGTGTCGAACCTGCGCGGTGCATTCAGCGGTGTACTCATGGGTCTTCCTTCGGTTGTCTGCTGGTTGTTGCCGGCGATGAGCGGCCTTCTTAGTCCCGGCGAGAGAAGGGTTATTCGGTGCTGTGGATGCTGCCTTAGGCGGTTCGACGTTCTTCGAGGTGGTGCGCGGTGCCGGTGAGGAAGATCAGAATGCGGGCGGTGACGGCCTCGGATGCGCTGCGGTGCACGGAGTGGTTGGCTCCACCGATTTCGGCCAGGAGGGCACCGACCGATTCCGCCTTCGCAGCGTTCGTCATGCCAGCCGTTGGCGTTTTGGTGGACCCGGAGCCGGACAGATCGAGGAGGACCACTGGACCGTGGGCGGACAGTTGGTCACCGAGGCGCTGAAAGTACCGGTGGTACATGCCGATGCCGTGAATGAGTACGATCACCGGCACAGACTGCATCTCCGGCGCCACGGGCGGGGAGGCCGCCGCGTCGGCGGGCCGGTAGGGAATCAGGTGGGCGCGGCTCTGCCGATCCCCGGCGGCAAGGCTCGCACGCCCGCCGGCGTGCTTCGCCCGATGATGCCGTGGTCTCACTCATGGGCTTATCCTGGGGAGTTTCCGATTGCTGATCTGCTGCGGGTCGTCCGCTGGACGGTTCCCGTGTCACCCGCACCGGGCGGAAGGCAAACAGGGTGATCCCCCTGCGGAAGCACGGGCTTCCACGGGGGGATCACATCACGTGGTGCTTAGGAGTTGGTGTAGTGCTCGCGGCTGCCGGACTTGGCCAGGCCGCGGGAGACCATGTAGCCGATGGTCAGGAAGGTGATGAGCTTCATGGCGTCGTGGGCGTTGAAGACGTCTCCACCTTCTCCGCCGTCGCCGACCACCAGGGCGGTGAGGGCGGTGGCGAGCACGATGGCGACATAGGCGAAGAACTCGGTGGTCTTCGTCGAAGCCTTCGTCTCGGTCGAGCGGCGGTCAGCGACCACCAGGTTGCCGTTGTGGGTGTCGGCGGGGTGGCTGTAACCGTTGTTGTTATTGCTGTTCGACATGGTGGATCTCCTTGAGAAGTGTGGGTGCCATTAGACGGCGGTGAACTCCGGTGGTCAGAGCGAGCGGGGCCACCTTGGGGATTTGGAGCATGAGGGCCGCGGGTTGCTTCACGGGATGCTCTACACCGTAGACTCTACGGTGTAGAGTTGTAAATAGCAAGGGGGCTTACTAAGAGGTGGTTACTGATGGTTCCGGCCAACCAGCACGATGGTCCCGTCGCCGCGGGGGGGGGGGGGGTCTGTCCACCGTGGCGTCTTTGGGGCTGCCGCCTCGGACCCGAAATCAAGCGGTGGGGATAAGCGGCGGAGCCCGTTGAGCCGCGGCGCCGTGCTGCGGGCCGCGCTTGAGCTGGTCGACGCTGACGGTCTGGAGGCCTTATCCATGCGGCGTCTGGGGCACCGGCTCGATCGGGACCCCATGGCGCTCTACCGGTACGCCGCCAATCGGGACGCGCTCCTGGATGGCCTGACCGAACTTCTGCTGGATCAGTGGGCGATACCGGGCGCCGCGGAGGGGGACGTCCCGGAAGCCTGGCAGGATCAGCTCCGCCAGGCCGCCCACCGCTTCCGCTCCCTGGTACTGCAGCACCCCCACGTAATGCCGCTGCTGGTGACCCGACCATTGTCCACCCCCCTGGGGCTGCGCCCGCCGGGTGCGCTGCGGCCTCTGGAACAGCTCCTCGCCGTCCTCACCCGCGCCGGGTTCGGGCCCTCGGGTGCGCTCCACGCCTACCGCGCCTACTACGGCTTCCTCATCGGTCACCTGATCAACGAGCTCGAGGAGTTCGTGGTCAACCCCGACGAGGACGAAGCGGGGCTGCGCCTAGGCCTGCACCGGTTGCCCCCGGAGGACTTCCCCCACCTGCGCCGCCTCGCCGCCCAGCTGCTGGACTACGACGGCGAGACCGAACTCGATCAAGGCATCACCATCGTCCTTCACGGCCTCCAAGCACAACTCGACGGCCCGGCACAGCGACCACAATAGTTACTCACATAGGGATCGGCCCGGCTATGACCTCCTGGGGGGAACAAGATCGCGCACCTGTGGGCGGCCCGGGCACTGAAACTGCCCACCTCATCCGCGTCCCGACCCAGGCGGCGGCAGGAGAAGCGGCCGTCATCGCGATGCCGCACAATATAGACTGGTGCGACGACACCGGCAGGAACAACCGGGCACAAGGCACTGCAGGCATCGAGCGTGCATCCTGTACGGAGCCGCGCAAGCCGCTCACCATCGCGCTGACCCGACCGTATTACCGGCGACAACAACCCAACGCGCCGGGAGCGGCCCGCGATGCGCAAGCCGATCCCTGAGCGGGCGCCTTGCGAACGGGCTCAACGCGGCGGGGGAGTGCTTTTCACAAAGTCTTGCGGTGCCTGACTCGGGCGTGGAGGCCTGGTGATGTGGATGGCGGCCAATGCTGCGGCGGGGTGGATCACAATCCATCCGGGTGCTGGTATTGGCGCATCGAAGGGCAGCACGCCCGTGAGCTGGCTGACCGCGGCCCAGGGACCCAGTGCAGCACCGAAGGCGGCGTCAGGGATCTCCTTAATCCCGGCAGGAGCCTTGTTGTTCCTCCACCGGGTTGTTTCCGCATCCGGTCTGGACCTGGACAGGATGCAGCGCATGAACACCGGGCTGATTCCGGTCCGCACCAATCCTTGACGCAGGCGTTTCGACAAGTACACCCACCGCGTTTAGCCCTACACGTGAAAGAGTCCCTCAGCGTGCGGGAAGTTCGCCGCTGTTGACGAGGTTGTTGGCGACCTCCAAGAGTTTGGAGTTGGTGCGTTGACTGGCGAAGGATAGCACCATGAACGCTTGTTGCCCGGTGATTTTATGGCGTTCCATGAGGATGCCTTTGGCCTGCCCGATGACGTCCCGGGAATCGACGGCCTCGTTGAGTTGCCGGTTCTTCTCCGCACCGGCGAACGCCACGGCGGCGTGGGATGCGACCAGTAGGCCAATGTTCTCGGACTCGTCGGTGAACGCGTTCGCTTCGTGTGAGTAGAGGTTCAGTGCGCCAAGGTCATCGCCTTCCACCCAGAGCTGGATGGACA
The DNA here is from genome assembly GCF_054511055.1 of Arthrobacter melezitosi. NCBI lineage: Bacteria > Bacillati > Actinomycetota > Actinomycetes > Micrococcales > Micrococcaceae > Arthrobacter > Arthrobacter melezitosi. The sequence goes on along the minus strand of NZ_JBTNDJ010000009.1, from coordinate 104,801 downwards.
GCATCCCGCGGGCCCCTGCCTTGGTGGCGCGTTGTGCGAAGAGCGGCCACCGCTGCTCCGCGCTCATGTCAGGGACACGGACGGTGCGGTGCTCATAAGCCGCTTCAAGGCACGGGCCCTCGTTGGTTTCCATCTGCAACGCATCGATACGCTCGGGCAGGTTCCCGGATGGGGCTTTCGATCCGATGTTTTTCCGCCCCAGGACCACACTGACGGAGCCCTCATCCGCTCCTGGGATCAGGTCCAGTGCTGCATGAACGAATCCGGCGAGAACAGCATCCCCGTCAGGCTGGTGCTACAGGGACCGGGCGAGTTCCGCGAGTTCGGTCGCCAGATCACGGGCCCGCTCATCCCCGTCATGGTGAGAGGACGGCATACCCCTGCCCACGCCGGGCTCCTCACTCACAGTCCGCACCTTCCTTCGGTTCGTTTCACGGTGCTCTCCTCGTACCTGATCCCCACTCTAGGCCCATCCCATACTTCCCTGTGTCCGGCACCTGGCAACCAATGGTTGATTCCCGGATCGGATGCCCCTTCACTGGGAAGAGTCCTCGGGTCAAGCAGCCGGCTTCGAGGGCGGCAGGGGTGCAGGGCCCACCGCCCTGCACCCCTGTTCACACACATGACCGAACCGCCACCCGACAGGCATTCACGCCGGTTGCAGGCGCCTAGTCACCGGCAATCCGCTCAGGCTGCTGGTGAAAGCGTTGTTCCGGTATCTAGGTGGTCTTTCGGAGTACTTGGAACAGATCCAGCAGGGTCTCGGTGCTGGATTGGTGCTTGTCTTGGCCGTTGAGCTGCTGTGCGCGGTCGATGATTTGTTGTGAGCTGACCACGACCTTGCGGTTGGTCCGTTGGCTGTACTGGCTGATCCGCTTGAAGGCGTCGGCGGCGTTCAGGCCGGCCCGTCCCATGAGGATGCCTTTGGCCTGTTCGATGACGGCGCGGTTCAGCGCGGAGGCGGCGACGGCCTCGTCGGCGAGCTGGTGCTGGTCGGCGTGGATCGAGCGGGTGAGGTCAACGACCAGGCCCCATACCCCAACCGGCTCCCCGCCGTCGTTAAGGAGGTCCGCGGACAACAGGATCTTGTGGAGTTGGCCGTTGACGTCACGGATCGATGAGTAGACCGATAGGGGCCCGCCTGTGCGGGGGACGTTGTCCCAGAAGGCCCGCATGGCGTCCCTGTCGTGTGGTTCGACGTGGGACAGACCCAGTTCCAGGGTCGGACCAATATCGCCGCGTTCATAGCCGCGGATCCGGCACGGCTGACCGGACCAGCGCAGGACACCGTCGGCGAAGTACTGCTCGACGGTGCCGGTCGGGCAGTCAATGAAGTACTCGATGCTGGACACGGCCTCGGCAAGGGACACAACCAGAACCGTGTGGCAGCATGCACCCTCCTCTCCCATTGGACCAGGGCCGGGGGTCAACACCGTGCCGGCGGGGCTCTGGGTGGAGCCGTGAAGCGGCCGGTGGTTGATGCCGTGGCACTTGGCCGGTCGCTGCCGCGCACTGCCGCAGTACGAACCGGCCGATCCAGGCGGTGCCCTGCGCGGGGATGTCTTGCTCGGTCACCTCCGCGATGAAACCGGGCAGCTGCGGTTGATGAGTTCCCGGTTGGCAGGTTTGGGTATCACCGCGAAGAAAGGCTTTGGTGCATTTCTTCAGTATCAACGGCACCGGGGTGGGCCATGATGTTGCGGCGCATCTGAACGGACGGGTTTCGTGCACGGTCCGCAGGGCGAGCTGCTGGGGTCGGAGAGATCAGGGAGCAGTAACCCACCAGTCCCGGGAGAGCCTGATTTTTCAGCATTGAGGCCGGCGCAGGCTTGTACCCTTTGGGGGAGGGCTGTGCGGTGGCGAGTTGTGCGGTCGGGGCGCTGCTTCTACTGTTAGGCATGACTTCCGAGGAGAACGCGGACGATTTCGAGCGCCTGCACGCGCTGATTTCCGGGACGGCGGACCTCAAGGCGTTCCTCGACGGTGTGACCGGTTTCGGGTCCGGGGTGATGACCCGGGTCACCGGTGCCCGGGTTGAGTGCGCTGTCACGCTGCGCCGCAGCAAGCGCAGCGCCACGATCGCCGGGAGCAGCGATGGTGCGATCCTGCTCGATGGCATCGAGCAGGATCTGGGCTTGGGGCCCTGTGTGGAGGCCCACCGGACCGGAGCCACGGTCCTTCTTGGAGATGTTTCCTCTGACCGGCGGTGGCCCGAGTACAGCCGGAGCCTCGGCCAGGCCGGGTACCTGAGCGTCCTGGGGGTGCCGATGGACCTTGAAACGGACTCCGTGGCCGTCCTGAACTTCTTCGCCCCCGCCACCGGGCTGTTCACCGCCGATACAATCCGAGATGCCGAACTGTTCGCCGACATGGCTGGCCGGGTCCTGAATCTTGCCCTGCGGACCGTCACTGCAGACCAGCTCTCCGGTGACCTCAAGTCCGCAATGGAGGGCCGGACCGCGATCGATGTGGCCTGCGGCATCATCATGGCCCAGAACCGCTGCTCCCAGCAGGAGGCCATGGACTTCCTGCTGCGCGCCTCCAGCACCCGTAACATCAAACTTCACAGCCTCTGCCAGGACATCGTGGCGCACGTCTCCGGCCAAAAGAAGGCCCACACCCACTTCGAGGACTGAACGCGTTCCGCCCAGGCGCCGGTTCTGGTTCCCTGCATCGGGCGGCGCTGCCGGGCCGTGACCGGCGGGAGAGGGCCGTTCGCGGGCAGTTTGGGTGCTCCCCTTGGATTAAAGGTGGAGGGTGCGGTTGAGGACCTGGGCGGCGGTGTCGTGGAGGGACTGGTTGTGCGAGCGGGCGAAGGTGCGCAGGCGCGCGAAGGCCTCGCTCATGTCCACGGAGGCGGTGTGGGAGATGACGCCTTTGGCCTGTTCAATGGTGATTCGTGAGTTCAGGGCGCGTTGGAGCTGATCATTGACGATCTGGCTCTCGCGGGCGGTGCGTTCCTGGATGAGGCTGATGGTCGCGACGTCGGCGAGGGCCTGGCCGATGGCGGCGTCCTCCTGGTTCAGCGCTCCGCGGTCCACACCGAACAGTCCCATGACCCCGATGGTGCGGTCGTGGATGCGCAGGGGGATTGCGTGCACGGACAGGAAGCCCTCATCTAGGGCGGCTTGACGGAAGGCCGGCCACCGCCCGGAGAGGGTGGTGATGTCATCGATGGTGACTACCGAACCGGTCTTATAGGAATCGATGCAGGGGCCTTCACCGGCCTGCAGCTGCAGGACCTCCACGAGCTGGCTCTCCTCGCTGGTCGAGGCAAGAAGCTGGAGTTCCCCATAGGGATCCGCCAGTAGAAGACCGGCCTGGGCGGCATCGAGGAGCCTCACGGACTCTTCAACAAGGATGTGGAGCAGCTCCAAGATGTCGAACTGCGTGATGAGGGTCTCAGTGAGCCTGAGGAAAGCGGCGCTGACCTGTTCGGGTCGCGTAATAGTCGCCATTGAAGCATTCTAGGCCAGACCGAGCCCCTCCGGGGGAGCGCTGTCCGTTGGAATGAAATCAAGGTCCCGGCGAATGACCTGCAGGGCCGTCTCCTGAAGGGTCTGCTGGTGCGAAAACGCATGTCCGCGCAGCAGCACAAGAGCCTGGGCCGCACTGACATTGGCCTGGGCAAGGACCATTCCCGTCGCCTGGTGAATCTCCCGCCGGGAATTGGGCAGCCCCGCCGGTCTGGACGAGGTGCCGGTGGTGAATCCGCCCCCGGAAGGGGGAATGGCGGGAGCATCGGGGTGGGCCTCGTGAAGGGTCCAGCGAAGCAGGGCCCAGGCGGTCTCGCCGGCCAGAACGTCAACAGCGAGACGTTCACTGCCGCTCAGGGAGCCCGGGCCTGTCCGGTACAGCTCAACAACGCCCAGGTCGATGGCTCCCACCGTGAGGGGGAAGACGAACAGCGCGGCCACATCGAGTCCGGCAAGGACCTCGCCGAAGGCCGGCCACACCAGGTGGGCACTCTGCTTGAGATCCGGGAGCAGGACCGGAAGGCGGGTGCGCACGGCGTCCCAGCGCGGCCCTTCACCCAGATCGAACTGGGCTTCCTCTAAGGTCCGGGCGACAGGGTCGCTGGCGGAAAGAAGGGTTTCGGCGTCGGTGGCGGTGAAAGCGGACACCGCCGCGCCGGTCACGTTGGCGCATTTGAGGAACGGCGCGCTCAGGCCCGCGCCGGGACCGGCACCGTCATCCCGGCCCCGGAGGGGACCGGAGGCGGGGGGGAGCGGTTCGCTCATAGGGAGTCACTCTCGGTAAATGAACTGGGAGCCTGTGGTCGAACTGTTTCCACCGGCGGACCGGAACCTACGGTGCCGCCGATTCACCGAAGGGAACAGCCCGTTATCTTATACCCCAAACCTACCGGTGGGGCAGCGAAAAAGCAGTTCAGCGGGGGGTCGGTGGTTTCCCCATCCCCTCCTCTGCCCATCCGCGCGCATCCTGTGCTCTGCTTTTCCCGCGCTCAGCCCGCTGCCCTTTACTGCTCGGACTTGCTGAAACGGAAGTTTCCGGCCACCCGGCAATCCTTGACACTCCGCCGCCATCCGCGCAGGCTGAGATTGTTACCCCGGACCCTGGTATCGACTCGTTCCTCACGACTATCAGGGAGTCCACATGACACCGGAAGCAGGACCTTTCCACCCCAGTACACACCACATCGGGATGCCGTCTGGACGCGCGGGTCCACCGAAACCCCCGGCCACCGGAACGCATCTGGTGCCCCGCGCCGCTGAACCGCCGTCTCGTCGACAGGCCGCCGAGAGTGTCCGCAGCGGCTCCGTCGTCAAGGTGAGCTCGCTGCATGTTTTGGATCAGCTCGAAGCCGCCCTGGAGGAAGCCGGTCACTTCATCAGCTCCGACTCACCCGCGGTCGGTCCGACCCTTACCCGCCGCTCCTCGTTGAGGACCAGTCACCTATCGCCCACCTCGAGCACGCATTCACCGGCTGCGACGCCGTCGGCCAGGTCGGGGGCATCCTGATGGCGCGGCAGGAACCCGGCGCCGCCAACGGTGTGGTGCTTCCGGAAACCGGAATCTCGACCCGCCCTGTGGTGGAATCTGCAGACGCACCACAACGGGCGGCGCCGACGACACTAACAGAGCGCAGCACCGGAAGTCCGAGCGGACAACGCCACCGGCAGCCGCCCGATCTTCCTCCGGGCATGGATATAGGCGTAAACCAAGAGGAAGAAACAATGGAGACCAGTACAACCACCATCGAGATGTACCAGTGGCCCGCCAGCCAGCTGCTAAGCATCGCCGCGAACATGGTCTCTCAGACCTGGAATGAGCGTTTCGCCCATCTGGGTATGACCCATGCGGCGGTGCTTGCATTGCAGGAACTGGCAGCTGAACAGCCCATCTCGCAGGCACAACTGGCCGCCCGGCTGCAGGTCCGCAGTCCGACATTGAGCAAGACACTGCAGGGCCTCGAAGAGCGGGGCCTTATAGCCCGGGTCGGCGTTCACGGCGATCAGCGGCACGTCATCATCCGCCTCACCCACCGTGGAACGGAGATCCTTCTCAGCGTAAAGGAAGTGGAAGGGTCCTTTGAAGCATCCGATGCACGTCTCCTAGACGGAATACGGGCGGACCTTGTCGAAATTCTCCGCCCCCGCCCCGATATGTGAAAAACACGCCAGGCAGCCCCACGGTTCCTGCCCCGAGGTAGCAGGGCAGCCTAAGATCCGGGGCGGTGTGCTCCCATGCAGGTGCCGCACGGATTCTGCCGGCGCCGGTGCACAAATCCGCGACCGCACCCGACAAAACCAAAAGTTGCGCATCATTGCCACCGCGGCCAAAGTAGTAAGCATGCTGATGATCAGTTATTCGCGACAGTGAAGCGATCGGCCGGCGGACCCACCGCGGCTCCGGCACCACCGTAATCAGCCGCGGCGGCGCCTTGGAGCAACAAGTTTCTTAGCTCTTGAGGTACCCGGCGTTCCACCGATCCACCTTCATCGCAGTCACAATTTTAGGGAAAATCCATGATCACGCAGCACAATCTCGACACCATCCTGTCCACGGGCGGCAACGTTGTTGACGCCCGGGGCACCAAGGTCGGTTCCATCGGCCAGATCTACGTCGATGACCACACCGGAGATCCCAACTGGGTCACGGCGAAGACCGGGCTCTTTGGCACCTCCGAGTCCTTCGTTCCCCTTCAGGGCGCCGAGGCCGACGGCAGCGATGTCAAGGTCCGCTACAGCAAGGACCAGGTCAAGGGTGCACCGCGCATTGAGGTGGACGGTGCCCTCAACCCGGACGAAGAAGACACCCTGTACCGGCACTACGGCCTGGCAGGCGGCTTCCAGGGTACCGCCGCGAACACCTCGACTGCGCCCCTTGTCACGGGAATCGGGACGGGCACGACCGGCTTCAAGCAGGGTTTCCAGTCCGGTGATGAGCGGATCGACCGTTCAGGCGAGGGCAGGGCGGTCGGTCACGACATCTCCGGACCGACCACCGATGAAGCGATGACCCGCTCCGAGGAACGGCTCCGGGTCGGAACCGAAACCCGGGAAGCCGGCAGGGTGCGCCTGCGCAAGTACGTGGTGACGGAAACGGTCACCAAGACGGTCCCGGTCCGGCGCGAGGAGATCCGCATCGAGCGCGAACCCATCACCGATGCGAACCGGGGCAACGCCATGGACGGGCCCGGCATCAGCGAAGAGGAACACGAAGTCGTCCTCCGCGAGGAGAAGGTCGTCATCAGTAAGGAAGCCGTCCCCGTCGAGCGTGTGCGCCTGAACAAGGAAACGGTCCAGGCCCAGGAAACCGTGTCCGGGGAAGTGCGTAAGGAACAGATCGAAGTGCTGGACGCTGAGAACCCCGGCAAGGCCGACCGCCGATAGTCCATCGAATACCCGGGCGCCGTCATCGGCTCCCGGGGAAGTTCCTTCCGCAGGCCGGCGTACGGTCATTGGAAGTGCACTACATGAATATGTCCGGCATCCCGGTCGACGAGCGCGGTGCCGGACAGCAGTGCGAAACACCATTCCAAGGAGAGTCATGGCACAGGACCACAACGCAGGCGCGAGCACACCGAAGGGCCGGCGCAACGATGTCGTCAACGCCCAGAAGGAAAAGTTCGGGGGCATCAAGTTCGGGTCAGCCTTCTTTGGTTGGCTGACCGCGACCGGTATGACGGTCATCCTGAGCGCCCTGGCCACCGCGATCGGCGTGGGAGTCGGAGCCGCCAACAACACCGATGCGGGCGAAGCCGCCAGCCAGGCAACCCAAAACGCGGAAACCGTCGGTATTGTCAGTGGCATCGTGCTGGCAGTCATCTTGTTCCTCGCCTACTACTGTGGTGGCTACGTCGCCGGCCGCATGGCTCGTTTCGACGGAGTCAAGCAGGGCCTCGCGGTCTGGCTGTGGGGCATCATCATCGCCATCGTTGTCGCCATCCTCGCCGCAATCGCGGGAGACCAGTTCAACGTCCTCTCACGCATCGGCGGAGCGCCCAGCATCCCCGTCGACGGTAGTCTCCTGAGCGCCAGTGGTCTCATCGCCCTGGCCATCGCCGTCCTGGTTCCCCTTATCGGGGCGATCCTTGGCGGCAAAGCCGGCATGCATTTCCACCGGAAAGTCGACCAGGCCGGCATCGACCACCAGGCCGGGCTGACCTCCTAACCCAATACACCAGGCCTAGCCGGGCCCGTGATTTTCACTACTGCGGGCCCGGCCAGGCCGTCTTCCATCACTCCACCAGATTGTTGAGGCAAGGCACCATGCCAAACGAGGTCCCCACTAATGCACACGACAGCTCCACACCCCGCGCCGGACAGGATCCAGCCGACCAGGACGTTTTTGATGAACCTTCCGAAGGGGATTCCGGGCAGGCAGAAAACTTTCTTGACAAGCTCTCCGAAGCTCCCGCCCTCGAAGTGGACGAAGACAGCTTGGTGAAACCTGAAAACAGCTGAGCCCTAGGGTTATCTTGGCAGCACGGTTTGGGGGAGGCTAGGTCCGCAAGAGGAGGTGAGCAGGTGCCCGTCGGGATGTTCTGGCTGTGAGCGGCTTGAGCGGCACCGCCATCAGTGGAATGTCGAAGGTCGCCTCCCGGCAACGAGAGCTCGCTTCTCACCTGCCTTCCCATCATGACATCAGCACTACTTGACGGGCCTGGGGAGTTGGACCGGCGCTCCAGGGGACGCCTTCATTAGGTGGACGTCTGGTCAACTTTGTCCGGATCCTTAGGATTCGGTAACCACGACGCGTATTAGCCATTCCTCCACGGCGACACTATTTCCGGGCCGGACCGCCTCCAAAAACCCACATTGAACCGGAGGCCGTGATTCTCGTTCACCCCGCCCGCGAAAGCCTGGTGAAGGTGCGGCGGGTTCGAGCGTTCGAAGCAATAGTCAGGTTGTTTTCCGGTCTCTGGTCGTCTCTTTTTACGCTATCGAACTTCTGAATGAGGACGCATACCGGCATCGAAGCCCATGCGGCTCTTTCACCTCCAAAGCCCGGGCGACAGGGTCGGTGGAGGAGAGCAGCGTTTCGGCGGCAGTGGCACTGAAGATAAACACTGCCGCGCCTGTCACGTTGCCGCATTTCACGATCGGCGCACCGAGGCCCGCGTCGGCATGGGCAAAGTCATCGCGCCGCTCGACGGGGCCAGGGGTTGGTGAAAGCGGTTCACTCATAGGGAGTCACTTTCGGTGGGCCAACAGGAGGCCTCGGGTCGAGCGGTACTCCGTCGGCGGACCGGAGCCGGGCGGACACCCCGCCGCCAAATATCAACGAAGGAATCAGCCAACTACTTATACCCGCAAACCTGCCCGTGGCGCATGGACAAATAAGTTCCGGCGGTGGTGCACGAATTGATCTACGCTGGTATTGCTGCCCGAGACCCCGTCAGTGCTTACGACCGGAAACTCCGGCCGGATTCCAGGCAAGGGGTCAGCACATGCAACCTGGCAGCGAAGCATCCGGTGCAGTCCGATCCGATGTTCCAGCAGTCCCTTCCCACGGTGTGCCACCACGGCAACCGGCCATGGCCCTCAGGAATAAGGACAAAGCCGTGCGGAGGGTTCAACTGCTGCCTCAGAACAGTGTGGTCGCATCCTATGCCGCGCTCTTGAAGGAGGTGCGGCGGGACGGTCTCCTGGTGAGATGCAGGCGTTTCTACCTCACCGTGATCCTGATCCTGATGCTGGCTGCAGGCGCCGCGGCGGCAGGATTTCTGCTGCTCGGCGATACCTGGTTTCAGCTGATCATCGCCGGCGTCCTGGGTATCATCCTCACCCAGTTCGCGTTTTTGGGGCACGAGGCCTCCCACCGGCAGATTTTCACGTCGCGGGCGGTCAACGACCGGGTTGGGCGGTTTCTTGCCGCCGGGGTGGTGGGGATCAGCTACGCGTGGTGGATCGACAAGCACACGCGCCACCACAATGACCCGAACACTGTGGGGAAGGACCCGGACATCGCCATGGGCACTCTGGCGTTCAGGGAGGAAGACGCAGCCCCGCGGACAGGTTTCCAGGCATGGTTTACCCGGCATCAGGGATACCTGTTCTTCCCCCTTCTAAGCCTTGAAGGCCTCAACCTCCACGTGCAGTCCATCCGGACCCTCACCCGACGTCGAAAGGTCGAGGGCCGGTGGCTGGAACTGGCGCTCATTGGTTCACGATTCGGAGCCTATCTGGGCATACTGTTCTGGTTCCTGCCAGCTGGATTGGCAGTGGCGTTCTTGGGGGTTCAGCTCGCCGTCTTCGGGATATACATGGGGGCTTCATTCGCCCCAAACCACAAGGGAATGCCGATGCTTCCCAACGACGGCGGCCTCGATTTCTTCCAACGCCAGGTCCTGACCTCGCGCAACGTGCGCGAGGGTTCCTTCGCCAACACCGCGTTCGGCGGCCTGAACTTCCAGATCGAGCATCACCTGTTCCCCGACATGCCCCGCCCCCACCTGCGCCGGGCCGCGGTGATCGTCCGCAAACACTGCCAACGCCTCGGCATCACCTACACCGAGGTCGGCGTCCTGCGTTCCTATGCCGCGGTGATCACCCATCTCAACCGGGTCGGCCTCGCCGCCCGGGATCCCTTCGACTGCCCCCTTGCGCACCTCTACCGCCGCCGCTGACCGGGGCGCCATGCTACCTGGAAGCGGAAAGAGGATCCAGAACGCAGGAGCCGGCGACCCGGCGCAGGACCGTCCCTCCTCCCCGCGCTCCAAGAACCGGACCGTGTACCTTCCCCTGCCGAATCCTCGTCCCCTTGACAGCCCACGGATAGCACCATGCGCCGGAACCGTTACCCCGGACCCTGGTATCACCGCGTTCCGCACGGCCGTTTCACGGAGTCCTCATGACACCGGGAGCAGAAGCACGGGTCCCGGTGCGGTTCGTCCCAGCCAGTCAAAACGTTAGAGGCCTGACCGACGTGTAATCCTGGCTGAGAGCCGGTCCCGAGCTTGTTCCATCATTATTGACAACTGGGGTTCGTACCCCGAGTAGTCCGCAAATCGAAGCACTGCATAAGAAGTAAGTGATGCGGCCAGTTCCGTGATGGAAGTGATGGCTGCGGGGTCAGGCATCTGCGACGTGTTGAACTGGCCCGGAAGGAACTCCTCTTGGGGAAGGACGATCTGCAACTCGTGTGAGGGCCAGCGCTTGCCATGCGCCGATCCAGCCGACGCGCGCCAAAGCCTTTCAATCGAATCAACGTCGTATGCTTCCGCGTCTTTCGCGCCTTTGGCCGCGACAACAGCCGCTACCTGTTTCACTAGTTCCATGTACCCAGGGAAGCGCTTCACGTCATCTTCACTGAAGACCGGTCCGTTGCGCCTGATGAGATCGACACGACGCTTGGCAAGTGTTTTCCTCCGATCCTCACCGACCGCAGCCTTCTTCTGCTCCTCAAAATCATGGACAACCAAGGACGAGTGACGTCCTGTGCACTCCTGAGCCGTGCGCGCATCCAGCACCCATATGACGTGTGAAGATGACTCGATGGCCGCCCTCGAAAGGGTCTGCGCCGGCCTGAATGTGTGCCGGACCGTTTGTTCCGGGTGAAGCGAGATTGGAGCTCGGCGTAGGTTCACCCACCTAGGAGGCCGCCATGAAGGGCAGGCAAGGCCCGGAGATTCCTCAAACAGTGGTCATAGCGCCCGATGGTGGCGCTCATACGGCCGACTTTGTTCCCCCGGAAACCTCCTCGGACTACTTCGGCGGCCCAGGGGTGGTGCTCGCAGTTCTAACCGCGGCCGAACCCGGTGGTGCTGAGTTTGAGGAGAACCTGGCAAGGCTGCGGGCAGGGGGCGCGATCCAGAGTTTCACGGCAGTGACCGAACCTTCTGACAGGCCCGACGCTCCAGGGCACGTCGACGCCGAAGGGAGTAAGCCCGGCCCGTTCTGGGTATGAGTCGTGAGGAGTGGGGAGAAGTGGGGGTGTGGACAATGTCCACACTTGGGGCCTCGGACTGGGCCGTACTGGTGCCGGACTGGTCCGGACTGGGTATGTTTTCGGGGGAGTGGCGGATTTCCGGGGCCTGGAGTCCGGTTCGAGTCCCACTTCGGGCACAAGTTTCCCCTAGTCAGAGGCCCTTTTGCTCTCTGACTGTGGACAGCCGGCCCAATTCTGCGGTCCGGTTGCCGGTTTTGGTGGTTGAGTACGGATTTTCAAGGGGCGGGGTGCCTCCTTTCTCTCGCGAAGCCCGGGTTGGGCGTTCTTACTCCTTCATGGGGGAGCGGCGGGGTAGCTGCATGACTTCGGTGAGGGTTTTTCTGAATTGGCCTGCTCCTGCTGGCCGGTGATCCTCGGAAACCATCCGGTCCCACCGTCGCCGCCGGCTGTTGAGGGGTGCGTCCGCTTAGGGATCAGCTCTCGCGCGCCAACGGCCGGCTCTACGGCGTCGAGCTCATCACCAACCAGTTCATTGGGCCGCCGCTGGGCGGGCTGCTGGTGGCACTCGGCGTCGCTGCCGGCTTCGCCGTGCCGGCTTCGCCGTGCCGGCGGCACTGTGGCTGGTGGCCGCCGGTGGCCTGCTCCTGATCCAGGGATCCTTCCACACCGAGCGTGAGCACAAGACGACACTGCGGTTCGACATCGGCGAAGGGCTGCGGTTCCTGCGGAACCACAGGATCCTTCGCACCCTCGCGGCGATGACCGGAGTCTTCAACTTCGCCTCCAGCGCCGCCTTCGCGGTCCTGGTGCTGTTCGCCGTCGGTCCGGCTTCACCGATGGGCCTGTCCGCAACGGGCTTCGGCCTGCTCCTGACCACCTCGGCCCTGGGCGCGTTCGCCGGCTCGTTCATCGCCGAACGCGTGGAGGCACGGCTCGGCAGGTCGGCATCCCTGACCCTGACGATCTTTGGGTCCGCCTTGTTCATCGGTGCGCCCGCCATCACCGACAACCCCTATGTCCTTGGACCGATCTTCTTCGCCGGAGGCCTGCTGATCGTGCTGTGGAACGTCATCACAGTGTCCCTGCGCCAACGCATCACGCCCAACCGCCTGCTCGGAAGAGTCAACAGCGCCTACCGCCTGCTGGCCTGGGGCACCATGCCGCTCGGAGCCGCCGCCGGCGGCCTGCTGGCCCAGTGGCTTGGCCTCCAAGCCATGTTCGCCATCATGGGAATGCTGACCCTGGCACTGCTGGGATTGATGCCCGCCCTCACGAACAAGGCAATCACCGCCGCCGACATCCAGCCATAGGCCCTCACGGACCTTTCCCGACCGCCCTCTGGAATCCCGGATTCCGAAGTCCACTACGGAGCCCACCCGTACGCCAAGGGAAATTTGCACCTCATACCTGCGTTGGTCGCGGGGGAGTGTTGCGTCAAGTACACCCAGCGGAACAAGAGCCGGACGCAAGGGGATCCTCTAGCGAGACTGCCAACTCGGATCAATTCTCCGAGCTGGCGCTTCGTAGGTCATCGAGAGAGGAGACCAATCAGCCAAAATAGGAGAGCCATTGCTCCGGAAGCTCCCACAGCAATACCTAGACGACGAGAAGCCATCCTCGGAGCCTGAGTGATCCAGCGCCCGTAGTGCCCAATGCATAGTGCTATCGCGGCTAGGGCGCTGAGAAGAGCTATCCCCATCATTAGGTCGAAGAGAATTGAGTAATCCGATACGACGTCGAAGTACTTGTAGATGGCGAAGAAACCCCCGAGGAGGAGCATGAGTATAAGTGAGATTGCTTGCGCGCGGGCGTCACGCTTCTTGGCTCGATCGTTGTCTAGCTGGTCAGCCATGCGATTGCTCTAGTCTCCTGATGCGAGTTGGTCAGTCCACAAGACCATGAGGACTAGTGGAAGACGTCTGAATTTATGTGTGAATTTGGTGATCATCGTATCGGTCGAAGTCCAGCACGAATTCTGTCTGGCGCGCTGTCCGTATGCCGATCCTTCTACGCACAGGAAGTCACTGCAATCGTCAGGACTGCACGTGGTACAACGCCCTCCACGAGAGGACACCAGATCAGTCTGGGGAGGCCGGCTCCGCCGATACTGCAAATCATTTCATGCCCAACCACGGTGCGGCTAACGTCCTCGTGCCTGCGAAGACCTGAGCATATGCCCGGCATTCTTGCGTTGGAGCTAGATGGGTGACCTCGCGATCCGGCAGAGGATGCGCCCGTAAGCCGGCGGGCGAGCGTATGCGGTATGGCGCGACCACCTGCACGGTGTGGATTGCTCTAGGGACCTGGGTTGAGTGCAACTAGCTTTCACTGCCCAAAGAGGGCGATACCAATCCAAAAAATGCCGATGACCATATAGAAGAACCCCATGCCTTTGATGGTGCCGACATCTGCGAAGGTGAAGTGCATAGGAGAGATGCCACGGCCTTCTTTATACAGGCGCGACCATGTTGTAGCGGCGTCATTGATATCTCGAAAGACACAAAAACCGAGAATAACCACCATGACCCCCGCCGCAGCAAGAGCACTGCGTATAGTCCAATTTGCACCCGTCAGCGAGACAAGCAGGACACCCAGAAGAAGCATTGGCAGTATCGCCCACCAGAGGGCCCGTACGGGTTGCGGCATCTCTCTTCCGAACCTCTTGATCATCCGAATCGTCTTGATGAGTTGCCCCTAAAGATAAGGATCGGCGGCGGTACGTTGATCATCCCGCCAGGCGTTAGGTCAATCGTAGGCGTGCGTCACCTTCGAATAAGTCTGCCCTCCTGTTCAGGCAATCAGGGGTAGTGCCGAGATGTGGCCAAGTAAGAAGTGAGGAGTGGAGCGAGACGGGTTAGGCCCTTCGGCGACCTGATCTTTCCGCCCGTAAGCGGTTCCTCCACCGCAACATTATCTCGGAGCCGCGCCAACATTGAGAGTCCCACACAGAACCTGATGACCTTGATTCGTGTATACCCCGCCCAAAAAATTGGCCGCCACCGTGATCGGCACCGTCGCCACGCAAAAGCTGGCCATCGGCGTCGGCGTCGGGGTCATCGTGGCCGTGATTCTGTTCGCCCGCCGCGTCGCGCACTTCGTCACCGGCGAACGGGGGGCGGTCCCTACCCAGCCGGGCGGGGACGGCCGGGGAGTGAATCCGTGGCACCGGCGCGGTGGGTAGGTCCCGGCGTGCAAATAGAGTTCTTTGGTGCCACCAGCGCCGCTCTCAGGCCGCCACATCTCTATGCCTGATCAGGCTGCAGGCGGCTGCCGCGGCAACGACGGCGATGCCTGCCATCATCAGGGCTCCTTCGGGGTTGAAGGCCTCTACGGGCATGGCCGATGAATGTCGGAACGGGCTCAGGTCCTGAAGCCACACCGGCAGACCGAGCAGTTCTCCGAACTGTCCAAGTACCAGCGCGGCGGCTAAGGCGCCCCAGCCGACGGCGCTGCTCCAACGGGGTGCTAGTGCGAACACCAGCACTGTCAGGGCGGGGAAGACGAGTGCTGCCGGGATGTGCGCCAAGGCAGCGGCAAACACAATGCCGGGGCTGCTGCCCCCTGCCTGTGTAAGGGCGAGCACGACGGCGGCGGAGGCCCCGGCGGCAACGGCAACGGCGATCGTCGTGATTGCTGCGACGGCGAGGGTGCTGCCCAGCCAGCGGAATCGCGACGCCGGCACGGACAGCAGCAGTTCGGCCCGGCCCTCCGCCTCTTCTGTCTGGAGCCGCAGTACGGCTTCGATGCCCGCGGCGGCGGCGAGGACCCCGGCGATGCCCAGCATGGCGGTGGTGAACAGGTCCACTAGGCCCGCGTCACCGGGGACGATGCGGCTCATCAGTTCCGCCACGGAGGGATTTCCTTCGAGTGCGTCGCGGACCACCGGGCCTAGACCTCCGGCCACGGCACCCATCGCACCAGTGGTGAGGCACCAGCCGGCCAGGCTTCCGCGCTGCAGCCGCCACGTCAGGCCCAGCATCGATGCCAGGCCGGCTCCCGCCCGTTCGGCGCCCGACTCGTTCGCAGCGATGTAGCTGGAGCCGAGATCCCTGCTGTTGCGGAGCATCACGGCACCCGCGGCCAGAACCACGGCAACTGCCCCGATGACCACCAACGGCAGCGTGTCCGTCTCGGTGAAGGGGCGGATGCGCTGGCCCCAGCCGATGGGTGAGAACAGTGAGGGCCAGGCGGCGGTGACGTGCAGCAGTGACGGGTCGGCTGTGCCGAGGGCGTCACCGGCACCACGGATCAGGTAGGCGCCGCCCACCAGTGCGGCGGCTGTACCGTTGGCGCTCCGGGCGGAGGGCATCACCTGCGCCACCAGTGCGGTGGCCGCCATGAAGAACAGGCCTACAGCGCCAACTGCTGCTCCCGCCAGGAACGATCCTTGGACCGGGAGGCCGGCACCGATGAATCCGGCGGCAACAGCCAGGACAAGGACCACGTTCGCGCAGGTGCCAAGGAGCAGGGTTGCGTACAGGGGCGTCACCCGGGTGACCTGGGTGGAACCGACCAGCTCAAACCGGCCCTGGTCCTCATCCGCGCGGGTGTGCCGGACCACCAGGAATGCGCTCATCAGCCCGGCGAGCACCGCCGTGAATGAATAGCCCTGGAAGAAGGTGACAGCCCCGAGGCTGATGCCGTCGGGCAGCCCTCGGAGGAACAGGAACGCCGGGCTGGCAGCCGCCACGGAGATCAGGGCGGCCCGCTCATTGTCCTCGCCAAACTGTGTGGTGACGGCGGTGGCGGCCGCGTAGCCTAGGCCCGCGATGCCCAGGATCCAGGCGGCCAGGGTTCCGCGGTCCCTGCGCGCCTGGAGCAGGGCCAGCCGGAGAACGGCGCGCATCACAGCACCTGGCTCTTCTGGTTCTTGTGGTCCGCCTGGCCGGCGGCCTGACCCGCATCCTGCACGCCGTAGTGGCGCATGAACAGCTCCTCCAGGGAAGGAGGAGCGGCCGTGATGCCTGTGACGCCTGCTGTAGCCAAAGCCTCCAGGACGTATCCCAGGTCGGCTGCGTCGGCGTCGAACTCCATGGATGTCCCGTCAACGCGGAGGTTGTGGATGCCCCGCCACGTGGACAGCACCTGAGGTTTCGCTGACGATATGACCCGGAAGCGGGTGCGGGTGAGGTGCCGGAGTTCGGCCAGGGTCCCGGATTCCACGGCCACCCCTGACCGGATGATGGTCACCCTGTCACAGAGCTGTTCCACCTCGGCCAGGATGTGGCTGGACAGCAGCACCGTGGCCCCGTCCTCGGTGACGCGGCGGACATGGCGGCGGAACACGGCGTCCATTACCGGGTCCAGGCCAGAGCTTGGTTCGTCCAGCAGGTAGAGCCTGGCGGGGCGGGAGAAGGCCGCGATCAGGGCAGCCTTCTGCCGGTTGCCCTTGGAGTAGGTCCGCGCCTTTTTCCGGGGATCGAAGGCGAACTCCTCAATGAGCTGCCGTCGCAGGTTTTCATCCGCGCCGCCGCGCAGCCCGGCTAGCAGGTCGATGACCTCACCGCCGGTCAGATTGGGCCAGAGCGTCACGTCCCCCGGGACATAGGCAACCTCCCGGTGTGCCCGCACCGGCTCAGCCCACGGGTCGATGCCGAACACGCGGGCGGTTCCCGATGTTGGGCGGATCAGTCCCAGGAGGATCCGGAGGGTGGTGGACTTCCCTGCCCCGTTCGGCCCCAGGAATCCGTGGACCTCACCCGGCAGCACCGATAGGTCAAGGCCCGCAAGCGCGGCGGTATGTCCAAAGTTCTTCACAAGTCGGGTGGTGGAGATGACGGGAGATGAGTCTGGGTGCATGACGGGATCCGTTCCGTGGTCGCAGCTAACACGCCAAGGCGGTCGCCAAGGCATGCCGCAGGCGTTTCCGCATGCGGGCCGACCAGGCTTCCCGGCTCTCCGAGCCATAGCCTACGTCCGGGACAACCCTTCAGGGAAGCGTAGAAGCGTGGTGCCCGGACCCGCCCGTCAACGCAGCGTGCTGGGTACGGGTCGACTCACTGCTGGTGGTCCTCTTCGTACACGTCCGGGATGCCGTCCCGGTCGGTATCGATGGTTTCCTCGGCTTTCAGGGCACGATACCGGCGGTTCCGCATTCCGAGCACCACCGTCGCCAGGAGTGCCGCCAGCAGGGACGCGGCGAGGATCCCCACCTTGGCGTGATCATCATGGATGCTGCCGTGCCCGAAACTCAGTTCCGCCACGAGGAGTGACACCGTGAAGCCAATGCCGGCCAGGAGGGACACCCCGAACACATCAATCCATTTCAGGGACTTGTCCAGGGACGCCCGGGTGGCCTTGGTCAGCAGCCAGGTTGTGCCCAGGATCCCGACCGGTTTCCCCGCCACCAGGGCCAGGACGATGCCGACGGCCACAGGATCGGTCAAAGCCGAGACCAGCCCGTCCCAGCCGCCCACGGCGACCCCGGCGGAAAAGAAGGCAAAGACCGGGACCGCGATGCCGGCGGAAATCGGCCGGAACCGGTGCTCGAAAATCTCGGACAGGCCAGGACCCGCCGCCGGGCCCCCGCTGGCCTGGGACCGGATCACGGGGATGGCGAAGCCCAGCAGCACTCCGGCGACGGTGGCATGGATGCCGGAGGCGTGTACCAGCGCCCAGGTGATCATGCCGAGCGGAAGGAGGATCAACCACGCCGCAGCGGGCCTGGTGCCGAAGAAGCGGCGGTATTTCTGGGCCAGGAAGGTGTACAGCGCCAGCGGAACCAGCGCCAGCAGAAGCGGCCCGGCCTGAATGTCGCTCGAATAAAAGACCGCGATGATGGTGATGGCGATGAGGTCATCGACCACCGCCAGGGTCAGCAGGAAGATCCGCAACGCGCTGGGCAGGTGCGAGCCGATGATCGCCAGTACCGCGACGGCGAAGGCGATGTCAGTTGCCGTAGGGATGGCCCAGCCCCGCAGGGTTTCAGGGCTGGCGAGGTTGATCAGGGCGTAAATCCCCGCGGGGACCACCACGCCTCCCACCGCCGCCGCGATGGGCACCACGGATCTGCTGAATTGGCGGAGGTCTCCGGCGACGAACTCACGTTTAAGTTCCACCCCCACCAGGAAGAAGAAGATGGCCAGCAATCCGTCGGCAGCCCACGCGCCGAGGCTGAGTTCCAGATGCCACGGTTCGTACCCGATGCGGAAGTCACGCAACGCGAAATAACTGTCGGAAGCCGGCGAATTGGCCCACACCAGGGCGATAACGGCTGCGGCGACGAGCAGGATGCCGCCCACGGTCTCCTTACGAAGGATCTCCCCGATCCGCAGCACTTCGCCATAGCTTCCCCGTCCCAAGACGGACGGACGCGGGGCAGCTGACGGGTCTTTACTCATGACGGTGTCCTAAACACTGGCTCGACAAAGAACATGCCGACCAGACTTCCCGGCTCGCCTCCAGCCAGTCTACCGGCCCGCGTCCTTCGAGGGACGGGTTCTGCCGGATCGCCGCACGCCATGGGAGCAACTTGGCCGGCTCGATGAGTCGCTCGGCGGCGACGGCGTCCCTCACACGAAGCACACCCATCGCGGTGCGGAAGCGATCACCAATATCTGCACAGTATGGGCGGCGCGTCTCAAGCGTCGGGATGGCATCTGGCCGATTCGGCGGACCGAGAGGAACGGTCATGCAGTTGTCGGCCGGTCGGAACATGAATGGGTGGAGGGGAGGTGACGTCGTGATGGAGAGTTTGGAAACCGTGCCTGTCGTGCGGCGCGCCCGGGACTCGGTAACGAGCGCGGGCACCCGGTCACGGCCGCGGTTGAATCACGCCGCGGGATCGGATTCTTCACGGCAGAGAAGCGCCGCACCCTGTCAGTGCGGGGTGCGGCAGTCGTGGGGAAGGCTCCTGACAGGGAAGAACGGGGGTGTGGACAGTGTCCACACCTGGGGCTTCGGATCGGGTCGTACATCGGTCGGACTGGGCCGGATTGCATATGTTTCCTGAGGAGCCCAGTATTCGCAGGGGCTGGAGTCCGGTTCGAGTCCCACTTCGGGCACGTGTTTCCCCTAGTCAGAGGCCCTTTTGCTCTCTGACTGTGGACAGCCGCGCAATTCTGCGGTCCGGGTGCCGGGTCTGGTGGCGAGGTTGGAGTTTTCCTGGGGGCTGAGTGCCGCCTTTCTCTCGCGGAGCCCGGTTTGGGCGTTCTTACTACTTCATGGGGGAGCGGCGGGTTAGCTGCATGACTGTGGTGGGTATTTCTGACCTGGTCATCCTCCTCGCCGGGCAGTTCGGCCGAAGCATCAACCCCGGAGTATCAATCCAAGCCAGCACTAGACCGGGACCTCCTGCGGACACGACTCGGAGATGCGACATAGCCATCAGGGGAACCCGACCGGTTCGGGGCCACGGGGGCCGTGCCCACTGGTCAGCCCACCCAGTCCGGTGTCAGGGGGCCTCTGATCGCCGTTCGATGAGCAGGGTATCCCGCCAGTGTCCTGCCAGTGGTCCGTGGGTCATGCGGGCGATGCGGTGCCTGCGTCCGATGATCGTGTAACCGGCGGCGAGGTGGAGTTTCAGGCTGGCTTCATTTTCGGAGAAGATGCTCGCCTGGAGGGTCCAATTTCCGTCTCCTTCGGTGGATTCGGTGAGGGCGCGCAGCAGCGCTGAGCCCACGCCACGCCCCCGGGCGTCGGCGGCGACGTAGACGGAGTGTTCGACGACTCCGGAATAGGCGGGACGGGCGGATGCGGGGGAGACGGCTGCCCAGCCGAGGATTCTGCCGTCCACGGTTTCGGCGACGAAGCGGTGCCGGGCCAGCCTGGACCTATCGAACCCGTCCCAGTCCGGCGCCTCTGCCTCGAAGGTGGCGTGGCCGGTGTCGATGCCCTCTTGATAGATGTATCGGACGGCCGGCCAGTCCTCCTCACGCATGGGGCGGACTGCTGCCACGGTCATAGCTGCGCGAGGCTGCCGGCGACGTCGTCCAGAGCGCCGGGGGTGAGGGAAAAGTACGCCCAGATGCCGCGCTTTTCACGCTGCAGCAGGCCCGCGTCGAGAAGCACCTTCAGGTGGTGGGACACGGTGGGCTGGCTCAGGTTCAGCGGGTCGGTCAGGTCACAGACGCAGACCGCCCCGGCCGGTGCTGCCTTGATGATGGAGAGCAGCCGGAGCCGGTTCGGATCGGCCAGGGCTTTGAAGACCACCGCCTGCTCCTTCGCCTGGGCTGCATCCAGGGCAACGGGCCCCGCCGGGATGCACGTTGCTTCGCCGGGGGTCGGAGCGAGGGCGGGCTGAGGGTTCATGCACCCCATTATGGCGTATCGATGCACATCAATGCCGGCCGCTGGCTGCGGCCTGGGTGTAGTCAGTTTCGGGTCAGTTGCCTGTCATGGGGAAACGCGGCGTCGTCAGCGGTCTCCGCAGCGGAAGAGAACAGGACCAGGAGCAAACCAATGCCGACCGCGGCGCCGATCAGTTGCGTGGCGACAAAGCCGGGCCCCGAGGATGGGGTGATACCGGCGAAGGTGTCGGTGAAGGTCCGTCCGACCGTCACGGCGGGATTGGCGAAGGACGTCGAGATCTGTAGCGGTTCTACGCCAATGTATGGCGTAGAACCGTCTCGTGAACCCATCCTTGTGCCGGCCCTTTCTCGGGCGGGTGGAACCCAGCAAGGGAGCGATCGATGCGGGATCAATGGTGGTCTTGATAATTGCCGCCGGCTGACGGAGGGTGGTGCCAGTACTGAGCGTCCTCAGAGGTGCAACGGAGGCTGACCACCGCAACCTGTAGCGGGGGTGCGGGAGGTCAAAGACGATGCTCGCGTCGGCCACCCACCCGTCCAGGGCGGTGCGAGGGCCGCGTGGCGTGAAGCTGATTTCGACGATTTCTTCCCAGTCGCCGAGTGCGGGTGCGGTGTCGAGGATCTGCACGCGCACCGGGATCTGCCCGGTGTGGGTGCCGGTGCGCAGGAAGACAGTCCCGTCGACGCTTCCGTCGCACAGCCCGTTGCTATGCCCGGCGAAAGCCTCCGGCGGGTTCACCAGCTCCGCCGTCCCGTTGAGCAGTTAGAGCTGTGCGTACGACGTCGACACCAGAACCTCGAAGGCCTTTCCCATCAAACTGCATCCTGTCACGCCCGGCCGAAACTGTCAGGCGCAGCCCCAATTTGCCCACTGAAGGATCGTTAGGCCTCCAGATCGTGTCCTGTCGCCGGTCGGCGGTCCTACCGCACAGTGTGCAGGGAAGCGGAACCCGGCTCATAAGGCAGCCTGCAAGTCAGGCAGTGAGTGACGTCAGGGCCCGGGAGTGAAACCTGAGGTTTTAAGGGGGCAAGAATTTTCACAAGTACGCCCTCGGTCCCTCCGATATTTACCTGGAATTCATGTCTAGTGGCTTCCATTGAACTGTCGGCACCGCCGATTTCTCCTATCACCCGGGCCACTTTGGCCGCCGTTGGAAGGGATCCCTCCAGTGCACAAAACTCTTACACGACGTGCCGGCGTAGTATCGCTGGCAACTGTCGCCCTCCTGCTGAGTGGCTGCGGAGGACAGCAGGACAGCGCAGAAGGACCCGCAGCCAGCGGTGAGGCCGCCTCCGGCTCGGTGGTGGCCGATGGCTCATCGACCGTTGCGCCGCTGACCGAGGCGGCCGCCGACATGTTCCGCGACGTGGAGTCCGGCATCAATGTCTCCGTCGCGACCTCCGGCACCGGTGGAGGCTTCAAGGCTTTCTGCGCCGGTGAAACCGACATCTCCAATGCGTCCCGTCCGATTAAGGACGAGGAAGTCGCCGAATGCGAGACCAACGGGATCGACTACACCGAGGTCGTCATGGCCAACGACGGCTTGTCCGTTGTGGTGAACCCGGAAAATGACTGGGCCGATTGCCTGACCGTCGAGCAGCTGGCCACCATTTGGGGCCCGGACTCTGAGGGCGAGGTCACCAACTGGAACCAGGTCGACCCGTCTTTCCCCGATCAGGAAATCGCCCTGTTCGGTGCCGGCACCGACTCGGGAACTTTCGATTACTTCACCGAGGCCGTCAACGGTGAGGAAGGGGCGATCCGCACCGACTACAGCCCCTCCGAAGACGACAACGTCACCGTTCAAGGCGTGGAGGGCAACGAAGGGGCCATCGGCTTTTTCGGTCTGTCCTATGCCGAGGAAAACCCTGACGCAGTAAAGATCGTCGACATTGACAACGGTGAAGGCTGCGTCACTCCTTCCGAGCAGACCGTTCAGGACGGAACTTACGCACCGCTGGGCCGCCCGCTGTTCATCTACGTCGCCAACGCCGCCTATGCGGATAAGCCGGAGGTGAAGACTTTCGTGGACTACTACGTCGAGAACGCCAACGAGGTCGCCGAGGCGGCACTGTTCATCGGACTCACCGACGAGCAGCAAGCCACTGCAACAGAACAGCTCGCCTCCATCGGTTAGCGAACCCGCTCGGCCGGTAGGACAAGAGCGTGAGGGAAGTGGTTCCACTTATGACAGCCGTACAGGAAAAGGGCGGTCCGGCCAGTGCGCCGGGCCACCGGCAATCATCCCCGTTCAAGGGAAAAAGCCGGCCAGGGGAAGCCATCATCATCATGGTGCTGCGTCTGGCAGCTGCGGTGACGGTGCTGACCACCATCGGGATCCTGCTGGCCCTGCTGATCCCGGCCCTCGGGTTCTTCCGGGAAGTCCCGGTGACGGACTTCCTCCTCGGCGACCGGTGGTCACCACGTTTCGCCGACGCCTCCTTCGGCGTCCTGCCCCTGATTTCCGCGACTCTGTGGACCACCGGAATCGCTTTGGCGATCGCGGTCCCCCTCGGGCTCGGTGCGGCCGTGCTCCTCTCGGAGTACGCGAGTCCGCGCCTGCGCCGGGTTCTCAAACCCATTCTGGAAATCCTCGCTGGAGTCCCCACCGTCGTCTACGGGTACTTCGCGCTGACCTTCGTCCAGGCCACGGTGCTGCGCGAATGGCTTGGCCTCGAGACCGGAGCGTTCAGCGTCCTCGCCGCGGGCCTGGTCATGGGAGTGATGATCGTCCCGACCGTGGCCTCCATCTCCGAGGACGCGATGAGCGCCGTCCCCGGCGCCCTGCGCCAAGGCTCGGCGGCCCTGGGCGCGAACCGCATGCAGACCAGCGTCCGCGTGGTCTTCCCCGCCGCCTTGTCCGGCATCGTCGCAGCCATTGTCTTGGGCGTTTCCCGGGCCGTCGGGGAAACGATGATCGTCGCCCTGGCCGCCGGCAGCCAGGCCCGTCTCGTGGCCAACCCGCTCGAGCAGGGTCAGACCATGACAGGGTTCATCGCCAACGCCGCCCTGGGTGACTCCCGGGTCGGCTCCCTCGAATATGACACCCTCTTTGCGGTGGGCCTGCTCCTGTTCCTGATCACCTTGCTGGTGAACTTCATCAGCATCCGTTTCGTCCGCCGCTTCAGGGAGGCCTACTGATGCGCTCCATTATCGACACCGTCCCACCACTGGGACACCGCACATCCAAATACAGCGGCGAGAAAAGCCCGGCCGCCCTGATCTTCCTGCTGCTGATCTGGGCGTGCCTGGCCTTCTCTTTTCTATTCCTGCTCGTGCTCATCGTCACCACCATTATCGATGGGTCCAATAAGTTCACGTCCACCCTGTTCACCGAATACCCGGCCTCTTCGCCGGACCGCGCCGGGGCCCGGCCGGCCATTCTGGGCTCGGTCTGGGTCATCGCCACCACGGCCGTGCTGACCATCCCGCTCGGGGTCGCCGCTGCGGTGCACTTGGAGGAGTTCGCCGACAAGAAACTGTGGATCAACCGGGTCATCGAACTGAACGTGCAGAACCTCGCCGCCGTCCCGGCGATCGTGTACGGGCTGCTCGCCCTGGCGTTTTTGACCCTGCTCGGGGTGCAGAACAAGAACATCGTCATCGGCGGAGCGCTGGCGTTGAGCCTGCTGATCTTGCCGGTCATCATTATCTCCACCCGAGAAGCCATCCGCTCGGTGCCGATGGAGATCCGGCAGGGCTCCCTGGCCCTCGGCGCCTCCAAATGGCAGACGGTGTGGCGGCAGGTGCTGCCCTCCTCGGTGCCCGGCATAGCCACCGGCTCTATCCTCGCCCTCTCCCGCGCCTTCGGTGAGGCCGCGCCCCTGCTGGTGCTCGGCGCCCTAGTCTTCGTCAGCTTCGATCCCAACGGCATCCTGAGCGGGTTCACGACCATGCCCATCCAGATCTTCAATTGGACCGGCCGTCCCCAGGCCGGATTCCAGGAACTCGCCGCCGCGGCGAGCATCCTCCTGCTCGCCCTGCTCGTCCTGATGAACGGCCTGGCCATCTACATCCGCAACCGCTTCCAGACACGGTGGTAAGAACACATGAACAGCTCCTCCCACGTTCCCACAGCCGCCGAACGCCGGTCCCTGGAGGACCATACGCTGCTGCATCAACAGCCCGGCATGGCCGTCCACCTCACCGGCCGCCGCCGCGCCGCGCAACTGCCCGACACCCCGGACGAGACGATCCTCAGCGTCAAGGACGTCGACTTGTACTACGGCAATTTCCGCGCCGTCACCGGAGTTAACCTGGGTTTCGGGCTGAAGGAGATCACCGCGCTCATCGGGCCCTCCGGATGCGGCAAGTCGACGCTGCTGCGCGCCCTGAACCGGATGAACGACCTCATCGAAGGGGCCCGGGTCGATGGGACCATCGCCTTCCGCGGCACCAATATGTACGCCCCCGAGGTCGACGCCATCGAGGTCCGCCGACGCATCGGCATGGTCTTCCAGAAACCCAACCCCTTCCCCAAGTCCGTCTACGACAACATCGCCTACGGCCCCCGGGTAACTGGGATGAAGGTCGAGAATATGGATGACTTGGTGGAGGAGGCGCTGACCAAGTCGGCCCTGTGGGGAGAAGTCAAAGACAAACTCAAGCAGTCGGCGTTTGGGCTCTCGGGTGGCCAGCAGCAGCGCCTGTGCATCGCGCGCACCATCGCCGTGAAACCCGATGTGATTCTCATGGACGAACCCGCCTCGGCGCTGGACCCAATTTCCACCATGCGCATCGAGGACCTGATGCATGAGCTGCGCCGCGAGTACACGATCGTGATCGTGACCCACAATATGCAGCAGGCCGCCCGCGTCGCGGACCGCACTGCGTTCTTCACGGCCCTGGCCGATGAGGGAACCGGGGACCGTACCGGTGTACTGGTGGAATTTGGCAAGACGTCCCAAATCTTCGAAGACCCCAAAGATCAAAGGACCGAGGATTACATCTCCGGCCGGTTCGGGTGAGCGCCGCCGTGGTCGAACAAGCAGACCGTGACCCCACGATTTTGGAGCCCAGGGAACGTAACCGTCCGCACAGCTTCGCCGTGCGGTGGCCCTGCCGCGCAGTGAGCGTCGACTCGCCCTCCGCCGCGACCTGCCAGGACGACCCGTCGATGCTGCTCAACCGGGGGATCGAGTTGCGCCAATATCAGAACGGCCCCAGTGCCCTTGTGGGCATCGGCGCCTCCCACCCCGAGATCGTGATCGCCCCAACGGACCTTACGGGCATTGGGGTCGAGGAGTTCGTTCACACCGTGGTCGAACTCACCGCGGTCCCGGTCCTCGTCGGCGACATGGGCACCGAGGCCAGCCACCAGCTCGGCTTCGCGTGCCTGCAACTCGGTGCGCGTGGGCTCATCCCTCTGCCCGCAACCGCCGAAGAGATCGCGGCGGCTATCGCCCGGCTTGGGGTGTTCCGGTCCGATGCGGCCGTCGAGCTGCGCGTCGGCGAGCTTGTCGTCAACCCGCAGTCCCTGCGCGCGACCCTCACCGGAGTCCATGTGGACCTGGCACCTAAGGACTTCGAAGTCCTGCGCTATCTGATGATGGAAGCCCCGCGCGTCGTGGGTGTTGAAGAGATCAGCGCCCACGTCAGGGACGCCGGGGCCGGCGGGGCCACACGCACCCGCATGGCCATCGCGCGCACCCGCAGGAAACTTGCTGAAGCCTCACCAGGCGGAGCCACCTATATTGAGACAGTCCGCGGAATGGGATACCGGCTGGGAGTGGAAGGCCACTAAACCGACCGCGGCCGTTGTGAGTCGGGCCGCTATCGGTGGAGAACTGCAACTTATCCGCCGCGGTCAAGGGTGAAGGGGATTTCGGCTCGTTAGAGCCGGGTCAGGATGTCAGCAATGTGCTCCAGGGCACCAGGGGGAGCAGCCGCAGCCGGTTCGGATCGGCCAGCGCCTTGAAGACCACTGCCTGCTCCTTCGCCTGGGAGGCATCCAGGGCAGGGCGCCCCGCCGGGTTGCACGTTGCGTCGCCCGGGGGCGGGGCCGGGGCGAGGGTGGGCTGAGGGTGCATGTACCCATGATGCGCGTATTGATGCACACCAATGTGGGAACTACCTGCGGCCCTAAATGTTGTCAGCTTTTTCTCAGTTCCGCATCGCGGGGCAGCGCGACGTCCTCTGCGGTGTTGGAGTCGGAGGGGAACAGGACCAGGAGCAGGCCAACGCCGACCGCGGCGCCGATGAGCTGCGCGGCGACGAAGCCGGGCACCGAGTCCGGCGCGATACCGGCGAAGGTATCGCTGAGGATTCGGCCGAGCGTCACTGCGGGGTTGGCGAAGGATGTGGAGGAGGTGAACCAGTAGGCGGCCCCGATGTATGCACCCACGGCCGGTGCGGCAAGGGCTCCGCGCTTGGTGGCGGCCAGGGAAAAGATCAGCAGGATGAGCCCGGCTGTGGCAACGATCTCGCCCAGCAGGTGTCCGTCTGTGGCCCGGTGGGTGGTCGATATGGTGGTTGCCATCTCGAACATGGCATTCGCGGTTACGCTGCCGCTGATCGCGCCCAGGGTTTGGGCGAGTACGTAGATGCCCAGCCGGGTCAGGGTCAGCCCGGCGCCGCGGCGCCGGCCCAGGACCCAGTCGACGAGGGACACCACCGGATTGAAGTGTGCGCCACTGACCGGGCCAAAGATAAGGATCAGCACGGTGAGACCGAGCGCGGTAGCGGTGCTGTTCTGCAGCAGCTGCAGCCCGACGTCGGTGGGGGAGAGCTGTTGGGCTGCAATCCCCGATCCGACCACGGTCATCACGAGCAGGGCGGTGCCGAGGAACTCGGCCAGGGCGCGGCGCCACAATGGCGGCAGGGGGGAAGTCATGGCACCAGCTTGACGGATCCATTTGGCTCAGTCAAAGTTGAGTCAATGGACACTGAATCAGTAGAGGCGCTTCGTCGGCGGGCCGCCAGGCATGCCGCCCTGGCCGATCCGGCGCGGCTGCGCATTGTCGACCTGCTGACACTGGGGGACTGGTCCCCGACGGAGCTTCAGGCCGAGCTGGTGATGCCCTCGAACCTGCTGGCCCATCACCTGCGGACCCTCGAGGAGGCGGGCCTGGTGACAAGGCGCCGCTCGGAGGCCGACAGGCGCCGTAGTTATATCCGGCTCGCCTCCGGAGCCCTGGAAGGTTTGATTCCCGGAGCCGGGCACGGAGTCCGGCGGGTGCTGTTTGTCTGCACCCGCAACAGTGCCCGGTCCCAGCTGGCCGCCGCCCTCTGGCAGCAGGTAAGCACCATCCCCTCGGCCTCGGCCGGAACGCACCCCGCGGACCACATCGCTGAAGGCGCCCTCGAAGCCGCCCGCCGCCACGGACTCGACCTCGCGGAGCGGTCCCCGCAGGACCTGGACCAGGTGGCAGGGGAAGGGGACTTCATCGTGACAGTGTGCGACAACGCCCACGAGGAGCTTCCCACCGTGCGGGGGATCCACTGGTCCGTGCCCGACCCGCTGCGGTCCAACACCGAGGAAGCCTTCGAAGACGCTTTTGCCGATATCTCCCGACGCGTCCATGACCTCGCCCCGCGCCTCTACGCCGCCTGATCGCCGCCGGGTGACCCTGCGCCACGGGCGGCCCGGAGCGCCACTGAGCTGCCCAGGTACAGAAATTGACAATCATCGATCCCCGTCCGATACTCCATATATCGACATGCATCAATGCGTACGGTTTCGTGCGGAGAGCGGATAAACCAGCACCACTTATCCATTCCGATTTCACACCACCCCCAGGAGATCCCGTGAGTACCGATACCGCCCAGAAGCCCTCCGTCCTGTTCGTCTGCGTCCACAACGCCGGCCGGTCCCAGATGGCCGCGGCCTTCCTTACCAGCCTGTCCCAGGGTGCCATCGAGGTCCGCTCGGCCGGTTCCCAGCCGGCGGAGAAGATCAACCCGGCCGCTGTGGCGGCGATGGCCGAGGTCGGCATCGATATGTCCGCCGAGGTCCCCAAGATGCTGACCTCCGAGGCCGTGAAGGACTCCGATGTGGTCATCACCATGGGCTGCGGCGATGAATGCCCGTTCTTCCCCGGCAAGCGCTATGAGGACTGGGTGCTAGAGGACCCCGCCGGCAAGGGCGTGGAGTCCGTGCGCCCGATCCGGGACGAGATCAGGGGCCGCATCGAGGAACTCATCGCATCCCTGACCCCCGCCGCGAAGTAACGCCCGACCCCGACCGGAGCACCAGGAGATTCCACGTGGGACAGACTGTGAGCGCCACCTCAACCACCGAGCAGCTGATCATCGGGCATCTGCCGCGCACCGGACTGGTTGCCGGTCAGGTGGAGCTGGAGGCCGAGGGCTGCATCAGGGTCGATGCGCCCACCACTGTCACCAATCTGAACGGTGTGTTCGCCTGCTGGGACGCGGTGGATCACCGCTACCGCCAGGCCATCACCGCCGCCGGGGCCGGCTGCGCGGCGGCTGTGGACGCCGAACGCTACCTCGCGGCGCTCGGAGACGCGGACAGCATCGCCACCGCCCTGGTGGAAGAACCCACCCACGCCTAAGCCCTGTAGAACCGCCGAAACCTGCCCCACCGCCGGATGAGACCGAGGACCCCATGGAATCAACACCTAACCTTCCCGTTGCGGTGATCGGGGCCGGGCCCGTCGGCTTGGCAGCCGCGGCCCACCTGCTCGAGAACGGCCTGGAGCCGCTGATCTTCGAGGCCGGGGAATCCGCCGGGGCCGCCGTCGAGCAGTGGCGGCACATCCGGCTGTTCTCGCCCTGGCGGTACAACCTCGACCCGGCCGCATCCCGCCTGCTGGAGGCTTCCGGCTGGCAGCCACCCCGGCCCACGGCCGTGCCCTACGGCGGGGAACTGATCGACCGCTACCTGACACCCCTGGCCGCCCTGCCGGCGATCAGCGCCCGGCTGCACACCGGGGCCCGGGTGACCGCGGTGACCCGGGCCGGGATGGACAAGACCCATACCCGGAACCGAGAGGCCACACCGTTCACCGTCCGCGTCGAACGCCACACCGGGGAAACCCGGGACCATACCGTCGCGGCGGTCATCGACGCCTCCGGCACCTTCTCCACCCGCAACCCGCTGGGCACCTCCGGGCTTCCCGCCCTCGGAGAGGAGGCCGCGGCGGACCGGATCTCGGCGCCGCTTCCCGATGTCACCGGCCGGGACTGCGCAGCGTTCGCCGGCCGCCGCGTCCTGGTCGTCGGGGCCGGCCACTCCGCCGCGAACACCCTGATCAACCTCACGGACCTGACCAAAGAGGACCCGGCCACCCGGATCCTCTGGGCCGTGCGCGGGGCGTCGGCCGAGAAGGTTTACGGCGGCGGGGACGCGGACGGGCTGCCCGCCCGCGGCCAGCTCGGATCCCGCCTGCGGCGCCTCGTTCAGGCCGGCCGGGTCGAACTGCACACCGGCTTCGGCATCGCCTCCCTCACCCCCACCGACTCCGGGGTAAGTGTCGAAGCACTCGACGGGCGCACCCTGGAGGCCGACATTGTGGTGCCCTGCACCGGCTTCCGCCCGGATCTGGGCATCCTGCGCGAGCTGCGCCTCGACCTGGATCCGGCGGTGGAGGCCCCGGTGCAGCTGGGCCCGCTGATCGACCCGGAGTTCCACTCCTGCGGCACCGTCCCGCCGCACGGGGCCCGGGTGCTGGCCCACCCCGAACAGGACTTCTACCTGGTGGGCATGAAGTCCTACGGACGGGCCCCGACCTTCCTGCTGGCCACCGGATACGAGCAGGTCCGCTCCGTGGCAGCCGCCCTGGCCGGAGACCACCAGGCCGCCGACACCGTCCACCTCGAACTGCCCGAAACCGGCGTCTGCTCCACCGACGCCGGCACCAGCTGCGACATCCCCGCCGCCGCCACGCCGGCCTCAGAGCAGCCCGGATGCTGCGCCACGCCGGAGCCGGTCCTGATCGGATACCCCACCGGGCTGGCCCACGGCCGCTCCGGCAGCAGCTAACCCTTCACTGACACCACCCGAGCATCGGAGAGTCATGAACGAGCACCACGAAAGCCCTCTGGGACTGCAGGACAACACCGTGCTCCTGCAGCGGATCAGCGCCCGCCTCGCCGACAGGTACACCGGGATCTTCGCCGCCGAAACCGTCGAACGCTACGTCTTCGAGTCCTACACCGCCCTGGCCCGCACCGCGAGGATCACCACCTTCCTGCCCGCCACCACCGAACACTTCGCCAGCGACCGGCTCAACGCCCTGGCCACCTCCAAGGGAGCTCTCGCCTCCGAAGTGCCCGAGGTGTTGTTCGTCTGCGTGCAGAACGCCGGACGGTCCCAGATGGCCGCAGCCCTGCTCGCCGTAGAAGCAAGGGGAAGAATCCACGTCCGCTCCGCCGGTTCCCTGCCCGCCGCCGACCTCGACCCGACTGTGGTGGCCGTCATGTCCGAAATGGGCTTGGACCTGTCCCGGAAGTACCCCAAGCCCTTCACCGACGACGTGGTGCGCGCCTCCGACGTGGTGGTCACCATGGGCTGCGGGGATTCCTGCCCCATCTACCCCGGCAAACGCTACGAGGACTGGGACCTGCCCGATCCGGCCGGACAAAGCCCCGAAATCGTCAGGGACATCCGGGACCGGATCCACGACCGGGTGAAAATCCTGGTCCATTCACTCTCCCAGGAACCATCACACCCGTGACGCAGGAAACATCCGCCCCACGCAAACGCCCTGGGGTGCTCTTTGTCTGCCGCAAGAACGGCGGGATCGCCTGGATCACCGCGGGCCTGATGAATCACCTCGCAGGCGGTTCCGTCACCACCGCCTCCGCTGGCCCCGCCTCGGGGGACGCCCTGAGTCCAAGGCGGTGGAGTCCCTTTCCGAACTGGGTCTCGACGTTACCGGCGAACACCCCAAACCGGTCACTGACGAGGTGCTCGACGCATGGACGTCGTCATCATGACCTCTAACCAGAGCCCGACAGCGGAAGAAGCGCCATTACAGCTTCAGCTGTAACTCCGCGCAGGATGGCGGGCCCTTTGTAGTGTGATGGCATGGCGCAAAGCGCCACGGCGCAGATGGGTGCCCGTAAGGAGATCAGCGGACGCATTTGCGGGCGGGTCCAGCGCGGCACCGGGGTTGGAACCTGCCCTAGCGATTGGTGTGGCGGGCTGCGTTGTGACCTTGTGGTCCGGGGCAGATGTCTTTACGGACAGGAGTGTTCGCTCCGGGTTCTGGAGCCTCCCGGGGTTCGGATCGTCGCGACGTGGCGGGTGAAGGGCTGTGTAGGGCGCCGATGCCGCAGATGATCGCGGCGATGATGAATGCCGGGCCGGGTTCCAGTGTTTCGATCAGGGCGCCGGTCAGTGTTGCTCCCAGTGCCTGTCCCAGGACGAGGCTGATGAAGAGCACTGACGTGCCGGCGGCGTTGCTTTCTGCCGTCCGGGCCGCCCAGATAATGAGCACCGATGTTGCGGCGGTGTAGGCGAGCCCGAACAGCGCCGCGGCCCCGAAGCTGAGGAGCGTGCTGTGCGGCGCGATACCGAACGTTCCGGTCGCGAGTGCGACGGCCAGTACGGTAACCGGCCACGTTGTCCTGATGGCATGCCGCGCCAGCCAGGGTGAGGTGAGTGCTGCTGCGGCTCCACCGGCACCGAGCGCTATCCACGCGGCGGCAGAGGTTTCGACCGCCATTCCGCCATGGTCTTCAAGAAGAGTCCGGCCGTGGACCCAGATCGCGGAGCTGCCGATGCCGAAGATGACGGCGGCGGTGATTGGACGCCGAAGCGGACGCAGCCCGGCCCTTCGGTGCCGCGTCCCCGGTACCGGCGGCCGGCGGAAGCCCGGGCCGGGGCTCTGGGCGGAACCACCGCGGGAGGTATCTGACTGCAGTACGCCGATCATCGCACTGAAGGAAATGACAGCAATCAGTGCCCATGCAAGGCGCCAGGAGGATCCAAGTATCAAGGAGAAGGTCCCGGCAGCCATGACGCCGAAACCAGTACCTGAGTTCACGACCGATTGAAGCCTGTCCCGCTCTGCTGGCTTGAAATTGCGTTGCACCAGTTCCACCAGGGCAGGGGAGGAGAACCCGGCGCCCATTCCTGCGAGGAGCACCGCACCCACGAAGGCCGTCGTGCCGGGGGCCACAGCGATACCTGCGCTTCCCGCGGTGGCCGTCAGCCCGGCCAAGACGGCGACCATGCGGGGATGGGTCGGTGCATAGCGGAATCCGAGCACCGCCGAGATGCAATACGTGACGGAGGCGCCGGAAGCGAGCAGGCCGCCGATCGCGGCGGTGAGGGCGAAGGCCGCCGAGAAGGCGGGAAGGAAGAGACCGTACCCGA
The DNA here is from genome assembly GCF_054511055.1 of Arthrobacter melezitosi. NCBI lineage: Bacteria > Bacillati > Actinomycetota > Actinomycetes > Micrococcales > Micrococcaceae > Arthrobacter > Arthrobacter melezitosi. Next base: position 71,908 of record NZ_JBTNDJ010000009.1, on the reverse strand, counting down.
GCCTGGCCAGGCCGTAGGTGGCCGCGATGAGTGCCACGGATGACGCAGTAAAGATCGGGTCTGCGACGCTGTTCTCATTATGTAACGACCGTTTCATTGAAACGAACGTTATAGGATGAAGTCATGGAAGTACACCCCAGCGCGCGGGAACGACTGCTTGACGCCACCGAGGGCCTCGCCTTCACGCAAGGGGTGGCGGCCACGCCCGTGGACGAGATCCTTCGGAGTGCGGGTGTGGCCCCGGCGACCCTGTATGCGCACTTCGGTAATAAGGAAGGTTTGATCACTCAGGCGCTTGAGCGTCGCCTGGTGCGTTGGGATGAGGCGTGGCAGTCGGCCATCGATGAAGCCCCCACCCCCAGGGAAAGGCTGCTGGCAGTATTCCCGGCCCTCGGCCGGTATCGGAGGAGTGTGACGGCTGCCCGATGGTGCGCGTTCCTTGGGGTAGCTGCTGAATCACCTCATCCGGGACCGGAACTGCAGAAGGCACTGGCCAGTGACACGCAGCTGCTAACAGCACGTTTGAAGGAGCTGGCAGTCCCAGTCGTCGCCGCGGACCACGCAGACGCCCTGGTCGCGCAACTTGTCCTCGTCTACACCGGGGTGCTCGGAATGCTGCTCCGGGGCATGGATACCGAAAGAGCCGTTGGCCTCGGACTTCACATCGCAGGCGCCGTTATCGAAGCAGCTGAAGGTACCCCTAGCTAGCCAGTAGAGCCGATTCCGAGATTCTCGCAGTGGACGTTCAGACTAAGCACATCCACGCTGGGCTCCCGTTTCTCGGTACACCAGTTTCCTGAAGCCGGGCAAGAATGCCGGCTCCCATTGTTGGCATGGTGCCAAGGATTGAACTCAGGGCAGGTACGCAGCCCATGGCTTGATTATTTCGCTTTTTGCCTCCAAGCAAGGTTGGGGCATGAAAGAGGTGACAGTGTGCGCGGGACCTGCACACGTGCCAGGGGAGCAGTGCGCCAGTGGTGTCCGAGTGTCCGCGGGAAACCGCTCGTTATCCGAGCGGTCAATGCACCAGCCTGTTCCAGGTGGCCGCCGCGGCGCCGTCTCGGCCCGCTGACTCAGTTCAGGAGCCGGCGACCTATCCCGACATCGCGGCTGCTGAATGCCAGCGCGTTCCGTAGGATTCGGGCTGGGCGAGGAGCCCTACGCCAGTTCGATTACCGCGGTGCTCATGGCCGATGACATCTAGGCGGCGTGGTCGGTAGGGGTGAGTTTGCGGCCGCGAAGTTGCTCGTACCCGCGCCCGAGGGCGGATCCTACGCGGGTGGGTACAAATGGTGAGAGAACGAAACCCTGCTCGACGGTTTCGTGCCGCCAGTTCGTCACGGCATCACGCGCTCGAGTCATGAGGTCCAGCCATACGCCTCGCCGCTGGTCCCCGAAGCGTTGCAGGACCTTGGTGTGGAGTCCATCGGGGCTTCCGCCGCCGGCCAGGTGACGTGCCAGGATGCCGGAAAAGATTTCTGCGTCTTCGATGGCGAGGCTGGCGCCCATGCCAATGGTGGGCAGAAACGCGTGGGCGGCATCACCGAGCAGGACGACCGGCAGGCCAGCGGTGTAGGGCTGGGCCAGCGGATCACTGTCGCGCATTGACCACAGGTAGACGTCCGGGCTGACCCAATCTTCGACGAGGTCCAGTGCCTGCAGAACCAGGCCGCCGGGTCCGGGAACATCCGCAGCGATCCGCCGGGCGAGGGACCGCCGCTGCGCGCCCGGGAGATTCTGCCAGGCAGCATCGTGCGGGAGCCCTTGCGAAACCCAGATCTGTGCGCGTGTGGCGTGATCGAAGCCAAGCGCCAGTGTCAGTCGGCCGTTGCCGGCAGGGAACCAGGCGGCGGTGGCGAAGGAGCCGCGCATGAAACGAATCGTGCGGCCGTTGGCAATGCTGGAAAATCCGGGCGGCATATTGCCGTCCGGTGCATTCGTAGCGTCCACCAGCAGGTAGATGGAGCTGAAGCCGCGGTCGTGGGTCACCGCGTCATCGGGGAAAAACTGCCTGCGGGCGACGGATTGCACACCGTCGGCAGCAACGAGAAGATCAAAGCGGCGGGCGGGCTGACCATCCGCGAAGGTGACTTCGACCCTTCGTCCACCGTCGGCCGCCGTGATGGCGTTGACGTCATGTCCCCGAAGCAGCGGGGCGGCGCTCAGGGACGCCAGATCCGCAAGGAACTCCCGGCGCATCACACCGATCGACCACCGCGGGTCGACCCGCAGCGCCAACTGCCGGTGACCATGCCTTTTGTAGAACTCGATCCGGTCGACGGGATTACCGCGGCGCCGGGCCGCATCGTCGGCCCGTACCCGGTGGAGGGCTCGCATTGCGCGGGCCTGGATGCCGTACTCCACGCCCGGGTAGTCCGCGGTGCTGTTGTAACGATCGAGCACGGTTATGTCCACCGATCCGGGCGGCGCGTACCGCTGAAGGGCTACAGCGGCCGTGAGGCCGGCTGGCCCGGCGCCCAGAATGCCGACCTTCATTTTGCTATCCGGTCGCATAGCAAAAGGTTGACCCGTGTTGCTGCCTCTGTCAAGATGTGGCGATGACGTCTCCGCGGCCACACCGGGTTGCCCGCCGCACCACCGGTCGCCGTCCCGATGCGGTGGCCGCGGAAACCAGAGCGAAGTTGGTAGTAGCAGCCCGTACCCTCTTCGCCCAGCGAGGCGTTGACGCTGTCGGCACCCGTGAGATTGCGGAGGCCGCGGGCGTCACCCACGGCCTGGTGCGTCACCACTTCGGCTCTAAGCAAGGCGTCTGGCAAGCCGTCGTGGACGCCGCGGACGCGGAGTTCGCAGCCACCCTCCAGCCACTGGAGGACGCCATCACGCGCACCGAAACCGAAAGCCCCTGTGAGCCGGACACGGCAGCCTTCATCGAAGGCTTTGTTAGCGCCTGCGCACGCCAGCCCGACATTGCGCGGCTCCTCGTCCACGAGGGCTCAGTCCGTAACGATCGCCTCGACTACCTCCTCGGAAGTCTCAATAGCGCACGGGCCGCCGTGGCCCCTGTCGCAGCACGCTTACGGGCCCGCGGTGCCCTGCCCGACGTGGACGACGACGAGTTCCTGCTGCTCCTTCTGTTCGCCGGCATGCTGCCCTTCGGCGTCCCGGCGCTTGCGCAAGGAGTCCTCGGTCAGCCTCTCGCCCCGGACCGTCACGCGCGCGTTCTCCTCGCAATGCTGTTCAGCGGCACCAGCGACCGCTAGCTCCAGACGCTCGCAGCATCACGTCCGGACACAAGCCATCCGATTGATCGGTGCATTCCACGCCGGGCTACGCCGAGCATGCCGGACGCCTGCCCGGGCACCCACAGCGTTGACTGCTATCAACGTTGAGGAGTGGTGTGCGCCGCCGGCTTCTTGTGACCTGAGCGTCGCATGGTGGAACCTGATTCCCGGCCCACTTCTCCGCCGTCATTCTGCTATCCCTACCCCGGGGTGGGCGCCTCGAAGGTGCGATCGTGGGCAGGAACGGTAGCCAGGGTCCCTTCGGGGTCAACATGGACCTTGTCCATCATGGTCTGGACGTGATGGAGGATTGGACGCAGTTCACCTTGTCGTATCTCCCGTAACGAGGTGATCGAGCGGCCGGTGCACACCTCAATCACCCTGGCCCGTTCGGGAAGGGTGCGAACGCCCGCATTGTGAAGGCTCTGCTGCAGCATGAGTATCTGACGTTCACGCAGCGGACTATCCGCACGAAGAACAGACAGGGCGTGTACCTCACTCAGGTCGATATCCGGATTCATCATCCGAGCCTAAGCTCCCGCGGTGTCCAACCGGTTGGCGGAGCATGAAAGTCCGGTGAACACCCCGGTCAATCGTCACGTAATGGAGGAGGCCGAGAATCGCGACCGGGAATGGACACGCCGACCCTGACCTGCCGCGCGCTGACCGGCCGGCACGACGACGGTCCGCCGGACCTCTATTAACGGGTCCGCGGTCGCAAAGCAAGCTTTGATGCCCCAGGCAGCCGATCCTCCACGGTCATATCGTGTTTCTGAAATTTCCCCGGTGGCGGAGATAAACTCCGGCTATGGATCCCACACCGGTGGTGGAAATTGAGCGGAAGTACGACGTCGGGGACGGGACCGCGGTTCCACCTCTGGAGCATCTGCCCGGCGTTGCCCGCGTGGACCCGCCGGCGGAGCACCGGCTTGAGGCCACGTACTTCGACACCGCGGACCTGCTCCTGGCATCGCTGCGCATCACGTTGCGGCGGCGGACCGGCGGCGGTGACGCAGGATGGCATTTAAAGCTTCCCTTGGCCGCGGATGAACGGTGTGAGTACCGAGAGCCGTTGGGAGTGGAGGCCGACGGCGTCCCAGAACCGCTGCTGCGGTTGATCCGTGTCCACAGCAGGGACGCGGCCCTGGTTCCGGTGGTGCGGCTGCGGACCCGGCGCACCGTTCACCTCCTCCGCGGCGAGAGCGACGGTGTCCTGGCCGAGTTCAGTGAGGACCGGGTCAGGGCAAAGGTCCTCGTCCCGAAAGGTTCTGACCTGCACTGGCGGGAGTGGGAGTTCGAACTCGTCGACGGATCCCGGGAACTGCTCGATGCGGGGCAGGAGCTCCTTGCGGCCGCCGGTGTCCGGCCGGCCGCACACGGATCCAAGCTGGCCCGTGCACTGGGCCCCCACCTGAACCCCGGCACCGCGGCATTGTCGCCTCCCAAGCGCAAGGCTTCCGCCGCCGACGTTCTGCTTGCCTACCTCCGGGAGCAGGTCCAGGCGCTGAAGGATCAGGACCCCCGGGTGCGATTGGACGCCCACGCCGCGATTCACGGAATGCGGGTCGCCACCCGGCGCATACGCTCAGTGCTGGCGACCTACCGCGGACTGCTGGCCGACGCCGACGCGGTGAATTTCCTGCGCCAGGAGTTGAAGTGGCTGGCCGGTGTTCTCGGCGAAGCCCGGGACGCCGAAGTCATGCATGAACGGCTCAAGGATCTGGTCGCGTCGGAGCCCGGCGAATTGGTCATGGGTCCCGTCGTGCGCAGGATCGATCTGCAGCTCGGAGCCGACTACCAAAATGCACATACAGACGTGGTCAATGCACTGGACGGGCAACGGTACTTCCGTCTGCTTGACGCGCTCGAAGCCTTGATTATCGCCCCGGCACTAACGCCGCTGGCTTCTGGACGCGCGCACAAAGTTATTCCAAAACTGATCGGACGCGACGTGAAACGGCTGCGCAAGGCAGCCCGGGAGGCAGTGAAGCATACCGCCGGCACCGGAGACGATCCGGCGCTGCACGAAGCACGGAAGGACGGCAAACGCCTGCGCTACGCCGCCGAAGCAGCAGCACCGATCAGCCCGGCGCGGGCTGCACAACTGGCTGACGCCGCTCACGGCGTGCAGAAAATCCTCGGTGACCACCAAGACAGCGTTGTCACCCGCGAGCTGCTGCGCCGGCTCGGCACCGAAGCGTTCCGGCACGGAGAAAACGGCTTCACCTTCGGCCGCCTCCACGCCCTTGAGCAATCCCGCGCCCTGGCGGCAGAGGCTCGATTCCACCGCGAATGGAAAAACTTCCGGAGCCCGCCACTGAATAAATAGCGGTTCCTGAAGAAGGGACGTCTCGGAACGGGGCCGCCCCTGACGTCAGCGCGCGGCCCGGAAGGGGTCGACACCAACTGCGCCCGATCTCGGAGGTATTGCTCCAACGGCACAAGTACCTGCTGGGACCGGGTCTGATGCGTCCCGCTGAGGGCCGCGATGTAAAGCTGGGAGGTGTCGGGGTCCAAGGCAAGACGCAGCGGCGGATATCATTCCGTCGCAATGCACCGGAACTGCGCCACAATAGTGCCGGGCGGGGGACGCGCCGGGCGGCAATTAGCCGACCGGGCCAGTCCTCGGACAGAATGGGACCGTGAGAGCCCTCCGTCCGCAGCTGGCCCGCGCTGCCCATGCGGCTCCGCCACGCACCCTCGTCCATGTGCTGAGGGAAACCGCAGAACGGTTTCCTGACTCATCCGCCCTGGATGACGGAGATGCGTCGCTCAGTTACGCAGAGCTCCTCACCGAGGTGAAGCGGCACGCCGCGGCACTGCATGAGGCCGGTATCGGTGCCGGAGACAAGGTCGGCGTCCGGATCCCGTCCGGCACAAATGAATTGTACGTGGCGATTCTGGCAATCCTGTATGTCGGGGCGGCCTACGTTCCGGTCGACGCCGACGATCCCGACGAGCGTGCCCGCCTGGTCTTCGAGGAGGCAGGGGTAGCCGGGATCGTGCGCGCAGGCGAGATCAGCGCCTCCCCGGACCGTCTACGGCCCTTTCCCGCGCCCCGCGAGGCAACCCCGGACGATGACGCGTGGGTGATTTTCACGTCCGGATCCACCGGCACCCCGAAGGGGGTGGCGGTCACTCACCGCTCCGCGTCGGCGTTTGTGGACGCCGAAGCGCGCCTGTTCCTCCCGGAGGAACCCGTGAACACCTCCGACAGGGTACTGGCCGGGCTGTCCGTGGCGTTTGATGCGTCCTGCGAGGAAATGTGGCTGGCCTGGCGCAACGGAGCCTGCCTCGTCCCGGCCCCGCGGTCCCTGGTCCGGACGGGAATGGACCTGGGCCCGTGGCTGATCAGCAACGGCATCACCATCGTCTCCACCGTTCCCACCCTTGCCGGGCTCTGGCCGGCCGAGTCGCTTGAAGCGGTCCGGCTGCTGATCTTCGGCGGCGAGGCCTGCCCGCCGGACCTGGCCGCCCGCCTCGCGGTGGAGGAACGCGAGGTCTGGAACACCTACGGGCCTACCGAGGCGACCGTGGTGGCGTGCGCGGCCCGGATGGACGGGGCGGGACCGGTGAGGATCGGGCTGCCCCTGGACGGCTGGGACCTCGCGGTGGTTGACCCGGACGGGATCCCCGTGGCCGAGGGGGAGAGCGGGGAACTGATCATCGGAGGCGTGGGCCTGGCCAGATACCTCGATGCATCAAAGGACGCGGAGAAATACGCGCCCATGGCCAGCCTGGGCTGGACCCGGGCGTACCGCAGCGGTGACCTGGTCCGCTACGAAAACGAAGGCCTGGTCTTCCTCGGGCGCGCTGACGACCAGGTCAAACTCGGCGGGCGCCGGATCGAACTGGGCGAGATAGATGCCGCCCTCCAGACCCTGCCCGGCATCCACGGCGCCGCGGCCGCGGTGCAGACCACGGCCGCAGGCAACCAGGTCCTCATCGGCTACCTGGCGCCCGCCCCGGGCACCGCACCGGATCTCGCCCGTGCGCGGGAACTGCTGGCGGATCGGCTGCCGGCGGCGCTGATCCCCCTGCTGACCGCCGTTGAATCCCTTCCGGTCAAGACCAGCGGAAAGGTCGACCGGAACGCCCTGCCCTGGCCGCTGGACTCGACCCCCTCCGGGGTCCCCGGTCCGGGCCTGGACCTGGATCAGCGGACAGCATGGATCGCGCAGCAATGGGCCGACATCCTGGGCTCGGCGCCGGAAAGCCTGGATGCCGACTTCTTCGCCCACGGCGGCGCGAGCCTGGCCGCGGCCAGGCTCGTCTCGGCCCTGCGCGTGCGCTACCCGACCATCACGGTCGCGGACATCTATGCCCGCCCCCGGCTCGGCGCCCTCGCCGAACTGGCCCGCCTGTCCGACCCGGAGGGCGGTGACGAAGCGGCCGCCGGGGCGGAACGCACCGTCAGACCCACCGCGGTGAAGTCCCAAATATTCCAGATCCTGGCCGGAATACCACTGCAGCTGCTGGTGTCCATGCGGTGGCTGACGTATCTGATGGCCATCAACAATCTCCTCGCGTCCTCGGGGGCGCTGCGGCTGGCCCCCGTCGTGTCCTGGTGGTGGGTGCTTGCCTCCTGGACCGTCTTCGTGAGCCCGTGGGGACGGATGGCCGTCTCGGCCGGGGTGGCCCGGGTCCTGCTGCGCGGCGTCACGCCGGGCAGTTATCCGCGCTCCGGGAAGGTCCACCTGAGGCTATGGCTGGCCGAGCAGATCTCGGACCTTTCCGGCGCAGTCAGCCTCGGCGGAGCGCCCTGGATCCCTTACTACGCGCGTGCGCTCGGGGTAAAGATCGGCAAGGACGTCGACCTGCATTCCGTGCCCCCCGTGACCGGAATGCTGAGCCTGGGTGCGGGATGTTCGATCGAACCCGAAGTGGACCTCTCCGGGTGGTGGATCGACGGAGACCTGGTGCACATCGGAGACATCCGGGTCGGTCCGGGCGCCACCGTGGGCTCCCGCAGCACCCTGATGCCCGGCACAAGGATCGGAGCCGGCGCGGAGGTTGCCCCCGGATCGGCGGTCACCGGCAAGGTCAAGGCCGACCAACGGTTCGCCGGTTCACCGGCACAACGCCTCGGCAAAGCACAGCACGACTGGCCCGCCCCGCCGCCGGGACGGCCTGGTACACGGTTCTGGTTCCCCGCCTACGCCCTCGGATCGGCACTGCTGGCCACCGTGCCCTACCTATCCGCCGCGGCAGGAGCCGTGTTCGTGGCCGGTGCCATCGAGGGCCAGGACTCGCTCTGGTCCTCCTGGCCCGTGCTGCTGTGGGCGGTTCCGGTGGCGGCGCTGCTCTGGTTCCTCTCCAACATGATCCTCATCGCAGCCATTGTCCGGCTGCTTGGGCGCAACCTTGCCCCTGGCCACTATCGGGTCCGCAGCCTCACCGGTTGGCGGGTCTGGGCCACCGAACGCCTCCTGGACCTCGCACGGGACCTGCTCTTTCCGCTCTACGCCAGCCTGTTCACCCCGGTCTGGCTGCGGCTCCTCGGCGCCACGGTGGGCCGGAACGTCGAAGCATCGACCGTGCTCCTCCTGCCGTCCATGACGACGGTTGGAGACGGGGCTTTCCTGGCCGATGACACCATGATCGCCTCCTACGAACTCGGCGGCGGCTGGATGAAGATCGGCCCGGCCAGGATCGGGAAACGGGCCTTCCTCGGCAATTCCGGCATGACCGGGGCCGGGCGCAATGTCCCGAAAAACTCCCTTGTCGCCGTCCTGTCCGCGACACCGGTCAAAGCCAAGTCCGGAACATCCTGGCTGGGCAGCCCGCCGGTCCGGCTACGCCGGGCGCGGATGGACATGGACCAGAGCCTGACCTTCAACCCGTCGCTTCGACTGAAAATCTACCGCTCCTGCTGGGAGCTGGGCCGGGCGGTCCCGGTTATCCTGACCACCGCGATCGCCGCCGGCATCCTCGCAGTCCTTGACCTGATCGCTGCGTCGAACGGGTACCCCGCCGCGGCGCTGCTCGGACCCGTGGTGATTCTGGGCGCCGGCGGTGTCGCCGCGGGAAGTTCCGTCGCGGCGAAATGGCTTCTGGTGGGTCGGATCCGCCCGGGAGAACATCCGCTGTGGAGTTCGTTCATCTGGCGCAACGAGGTCGTAGACACCTTCGTCGAGATGGTCACCGCACCCTGGTTCGCCCGGGCCGCCGCCGGCACCCCGGCCCTGGTGTGGTGGCTTCGGGCACTCGGTGCCCGGATCGGGCCGGGTGCCTGGTGTGAAAGCTATTGGCTTCCGGAAGCGGATCTGGTCAGCCTGGGCGCGAACTCGACGGTCAACCGCGGGTGCGTCATCCAGACCCACCTCTTCCACGACCGGGTCATGAGCATTGACACCGTCACCCTCGACCACGGTGCCACCATGGGCCCGCACGGGGTGATCCTGCCCGCCGCCGGGATAGGCGCCGGAGCCACCGTCGGCCCGGCTTCCCTTGTCATGCGCGGCGAAACCGTTCCAGCCGGAAGCTACTGGATCGGCAACCCCGTCAGCCCATGGACCGCCCCGCCGGGCACGGAGCCGCCCACCGCCCCTGCCTCGAAAGCCCTGGCACGGTGACCCTCGACCGCCAGCCCGCTCCCACTGAAGGAACCTCGAGCATGCCAGCCACCGCTGCCCACGGTCCCGCCGATTCCTACACGCCCGGCCACGGAAGCCTGGACTACCGGGTCTCCCGCTATGAGCTGAACCTTGACTACCGGGTCAGTTCCAACCGGCTCGCCGGCCACGCCACCATCACGGCACGGGCATCCATCACACTCGCCACGGTTGTCCTGAACCTCGCCGGGCTGCGCGTGCAGAAGGTCCAGCTCGCCGGGCAGCGCGTGAAACGGTTCGTTCAGCGCGGCGATCAGCTGATCATCACTCCGGAGCGGCCCCTGCCGGCCGGCACCTGGTTCAGCCTCGACATCCGCTACGGCGGGACCCCTGCACCCCTGCGCGGGAACTGGGGCGAGGTCGGTTGGGAAGAACTCACCGACGGGGTCCTGGTGGCCGGGCAACCCACCGGTGCGGCGTCCTGGTTCCCCTGCAACGACCATCCGGGCCAGAAGGCCAGCTTCGGATACACGATCACCACCGACGCCAACTACCGGGTTATCTGCAACGGCGTCCTGGTCTCCCACTCCGCCAGAGCCAGCCGAGAAACCTGGGTTTTCGACCAGCCGGAACCCATGGCCAGCTACCTCGCGACCGTGCAGATCGGCCGCTATGACCTGCGGACCCTGACGTTCCCCGCCGACACGACGGACCACCGGGCAGGCGGGCGGGACGGGCGCCGGCCTGTCCTTCAGTACCTGGGCGCACCGCCGGCCCTCATGGCCAAAGCCCAGACGGCCCTGGCGCGCCAGGGGGAGATGATGGAAAGCTTCCAGATCTTTTTTGGGCCCTACCCGTTCCCCACCTACACCGTCGTCGTGGCCGGCGACGAACTCGAAATCCCGCTCGAAGCCCAGTCCCTGTCCGTCCTTGGGCCCAACCACCTCACCCAGGACTGGGAATCCCAGCGTCTCATCGCCCATGAACTGGCCCACCAATGGTTCGGGAACTCACTGACCGCCACCACGTGGTCCGACATCTGGCTCCACGAAGGATTCGCCTGCTACGCGGAGTGGCTTTGGTCCGAGGCCTCCGGGAACTCCACGGCAGCGGACCGGGCCGGGGCCGCATGGCGTGGGCTGTCGGTGAGCCCGCAGGACCTCATGGTGGGCGATCCGGGGCCAGAGAGCATGTTCGATGACCGGGTCTACAAACGAGGCGCCCTCGCGGTCCACGCCCTCCGCCGGGCCGCCGGGGACGGGCCGTTCTTCAGTTTCCTCCGAGCCTGGACCGAGGAACACCGCTTCGGATCAGTAACAACCAGTGCCCTGTGCGGCACCGCCGACCGGATCTGCGGTGCCGTCCCGGGCTTCGATGCCCGCACCATCCTCACTCCCTGGCTGTACCGGCTGCCGCTGCCTGCACTTTAGGGCGCTCCTCCGCGTACGCTCCGGCTGGAATCCTTCCCACGGCCCCTGCGGGGAACCCGCCGTGAGGCTAGGTCGTTCGAGCGGCCCCAGCCAAGTGCCCGGAACCCGCGCTGCACGCCGCCACCGGTAAAGCTGGCGTCACTGGATGGTAACGGCCGTTCCGAGATGGCCTCGGCCCAGCGCTCCGGAACTCGACCATCGCCCGGGGAAAGTATTGCGCCGTCTTCCCTTCACCACCGGACCCGGAACTCGAAGAGCTGCGGTGAAGGTGAACTCATCGGGCTGCAATGTTATTGCGCAGTCGGTGAAATCGAGCCATTGTCCGGTCAGAGGGAACCATGCCTTGAACACGCTCTCCTTCGCGCTGAAGAGGAGCCGGTCCCAGGCAATGGCCGGACGTGACATCGAGAGGGAGGCGATCGCGCTTCTCTCTTCCTCACGGCTTATCACCCCCAGTACGCCGTCGGGCAAAGGCATGTGAGGTTCGGCGTCAATCCCGACAGAGGCGACGGAAGAAACGCGGCCTACAGCCGCAGCCCGGTACCCCTCACAGTGAGTGATGCTCCCCACCACGCCGACCGGCCAGAGCGGTGCACGCTGCACCCCCGGCACAAGAGGGCCGGGCTCAATGCCGAGCCGCGAGAGAGCCCGGCGGGCACAGAGCCGAACCGTCGCAAATTCGCGGCGCCGCTCGTCCAGGGCGTTTTCGAGAACCGCTTCCTCCTCCGGATAGAGCTCCACCGCGGACGCGTCGGTGAAGGCCTCCTCTGCCATGACATCGGTCGGGACGAGGTTCGGGATCAGGGATGGTGTCGCTGAAGCCTCAGCCACAACCGCCGGCCCGCCGCACATCGGTGGATGAGCCACGGGACCTGTCAAGCGCCGCCCGTTTGTTCCCACGGCTAATGGCCCAGCGGGACATCACCGGCCTCCAGACCGAGATCGGACCGGGCTGAGACGCTGCCCGGTTCCACGATGACCCTGCACTGTGCGCAGGCCCGCCGCCGCTGAGGTGATGATCCGCGTGCCGGAAGTCGAACGGCGCGGTCAGGTCAGAGTATTCACCCCATTTTTTCCCCCACGCGGCGAGGAACATGAGGATTGGGCCGAGTCCCTCGCCGGCCGGTGTCAGGTGATACTCGTCCCGCGGGGGGTGCTGTGAGTACTGTTCGCGGCGGATCAGTCCGGCGTGCGCCAGTTCCTGCAGCCTGGTGGTGATCATGTCCCGCGGTGCCCCCCTCGCAGTGAGGATCTTGCTGAACCGGCGCCCGCCGTAGTCCAGTTCCCGCAACACCAGTACGGCCCAGCGTCCCGCGCGGAGAGTCATCGCGTCCGCGATCGAGCACCGGTCAGCCATCAACATCAGCCTACCGGGAGGTCCCCGCCAAATACTGCATGATCTTGCCCATCACCTTGACGCGGTAGGCGCGCGGGCGGGGCGTGCATGGCCGGAAAGGCCTCTGGTCGGGAGAAGTGGGGTGTGGACAGTGTCCACCCTTTGGGGCTCGGACTGGGCTATGCCGGAGCCGGATTGAGCCCGATTGGGGATGTTTTCGGGAAAGTGGCGGATTTCGAAGGCCTGGAGTCCGGTTCGAGTCCCACTTCGGGCACATGTTTCCCCTAGTCAGAGGCCCTTTTGCTCTCTGACTGTGGACAGCCGGCCCAATTCTGCGGTCCGGGTGCCGGTTTTGGTGGCTGTTTTGGGGCTTTCCTAGGGGTGGGTGCCGCCTTTCTTGCGCGAAGCCCGGGTTGAGCTTTCTTACTACTTCATCGGGGAGTGGGGGTGTAGCTACATAACTGTCGTGAGGTTTTTGGCTGGCTATCCTCCTTGCCCTTAGCCCCCGTCATATGGCCACAGCTGCAGCGTGTCGGAGTTGACGCGTCGACGCAGATCAGCCGGGATGATCTGGCCGACTTCATCCTCACCCAGGCCGAGGACCGTACGTATGTCCGACAGATGCCGTTTGTGAGCACGTGAGCACGCACGGCCTCACCCCCCCTCCCCGGGCGGGAACGTCAGGTCAGCACGATCCTGGACAGGATTGTGCGTCTCTCCCGGGCGATGGCGGGCCCACGGTCCGCGCCCTTTGGGGGGACGGCGCTCACCCGGACCCAGTTGGACATCCTGTTCCTGCTCGCCCGCGCCGGCGGGCCCGTCACTCCAGGGGAGCTCGCAGAGGCCCAGGAGTAGTCGCAGGGCCGTGGCGCATTGGTCAGTCGGCCACCGGGACGTTCGTGACCTGATCTCACAAATTCTCGAATCACTGTCGATGTGGCCGGACCCCGCGTGTCGTATAAGTAGAGGGGTCGAGAACCGATCCCCGATGACCGAGAGGAACAGCTATGTCCCAGTACATGATCCTGATCTACGAAACCGAGACCTCGTACGCCGAGGCGCCGTCCGGTCTGATGGAGGAGATCATGCGTGAGCACGATGCCTTCGCCAACGGCGTGCCTGCGCTGGGCGCCAGCATGGTTTCCGCAGCGTGGCTGCACCCGACCACAACGGCCACCAGCGTCCGCGGCGGGTCCGAGGTGACCGATGGCCCGTTCGTCGAGACCAAGGAGGCCCTGGGCGGCTACTACCTTATCGACGCCCCGGATCTGGACACGGCACTGGCCGTCGCCAAGACCGTTCCGGCCCGCTTCGGCGGCGTCGAGGTCCGGCCCGTCATCGACTTCGGCGGCTGAGTTCAGGCCGGACGGGATGACCAGTCAGGACACGTCCAAGGTTTCGGTCGCCGTCGCCGACGCGCACCGCCGCGAGTGGGCCCTCGTGCTCGCAGCGACGGTGCGCGTCACCCGCGACCTCGACCTCGCCGAGGAGTGCGTGCAGGACGCCTTCGCCTCCGCGCTCACGGACTGGCGCCGCACCGGTGTGCCCTCCCGCCCCGGGGCCTGGCTGACCACCGTGGCCCGACGCCGGGCGCTCAACGTGCTGCGCCACCGGCAGGTCGAGGCCAGGTATCTTCCCCTGCTGGTCGAGGACGAGGCTGAACCCGGTCCCGAAGACACCGTCGACGGCGGTGAGGCGGCATCGATCCCTGATGACCGGTTGCGTCTGGTGGTGACATGCTGCCATCCGGCGCTGGACCGTGCCGCCCAGGTCGCCCTGACGCTGCGGCTGCTGTGCGGCATGTCCACTGCTGAAGTGGGGCGGGCCTTCCTGGTCAGCGAGGCGGCGATGGCCGCGCGCATCACCCGGGCGAAGAAGAAAATCGCCGTTGCCCGTATCCCTTACCGGGTGCCTTCGGTAGCTGACCTGCCGGGCAGGGTCGACGCCGTGCTCCTGGTGATACACAGCCTGTTCACCACCGGTCATACCGCCCCTGCCGGGGACGAACTGGTGCGCCGCGACCTCGTGGAACGATCATTCGAGCTCTGCCGCATGCTGCGTCAGCTGCTGCCGCACGATCCCTCCGTGGCAGGCCTGCTGGCCCTGCTCCTGCTCACCGATGCACGCCGCGACACCCGCACCACACCCGAGGGACGACTGCTGCTGCTGGAGGAGCAGGACCGGATGCGCTGGGACCGCGCCGCCATCGCCGAGGGCGTGATCCTTGTCCGGGAGGCGTTGGGTGCCCGGCCGCCGTCGCGGTACGCGCTGCAGGCAGCGATCGCGGCCGTGCACGCGGAGTCGCCCAGCTGGCAGGAGACCGACTGGCGGGAGGTACTCGCCCTGTACGACGTGCTGGTGGAGCTGTGGCCCTCTCCGGTGGTGGCGCTCAACCGTGCCGTGGCCGTCGGGTTCGCTCTCGGTCCTGCTGCCGGCCTGGCCGCCCTCGATGCCCTCTCCGGGGAACCGCAACTCGCCGGGTACGGCTACCTGCCGGCTGCGCGGGCGGATCTGCTCCGGCGGCTCGGGCGGACGCGTGAGGCGCGCCTGGCCTACACCGAGGCGCTGCTGCTGACCGACAATACCGTCGAGCGTGCCTTCCTCGAGAACCGGCTGCACATGGTGGTGGAGGACGGGTGACACCGGATGCCTCCCCCCTATGACTTCGGAGGTGGCAGGCCTGGAATAAGTAAAAGCAGCCCAACGGACGATAAAGATCAAGCTTCCTCTTCGTTCTTAATGGGAGATTGTGCATACGTGCCATCCGGACGGCGGTATGACCCTCACCTCAGCATGGCATCCCGACAAATCGTGACGAGCCGGATACCCTTTCACCGATGACCAGCCGAGGGTGCGACGAAGTGACCAACTATTGGTGGGCAAATCAGTCCAACAACTTCGAGCGGGTGGAAGGAACTTTGTGGACTAATTTCTTCGACGCGAAGGGGGCTAGTCGAGCAGGCTCCGCCGCCCTTGGGAACACGCGTCGGGGCGACATCGTGTTCCACTGCGACGGTCAGTTCATCCGAACGGTCAGCACCATTGTCAGCGAACCCGCCATCACCTATCGTCCCCCTGGCTACCAGGACAGAGAAAGCGGAACCGAAAAGACGAAGGCTGGCTCGTCCTGGTCGAACCGCTTGCCAGCGGCTTGAGAATAGACCGGCTGAAAGACCTGTCGTTCATCGAGCCCGGTGGCACCGGTCCGCTCAACAAGCATGGAGGGTTGAAGCGGGGCATCTACCTGTCGCCGCTGTCGGAAAGCACCGCTGGAAAGCTGCTGGCGCTCGCTGCCATCGAGGTCACTGAAATCCCAGAAAAGGACATCAACAGCTATGCAGAGCCATTCTCAGGGGCAGACCTGACCGAGACGGACAAGCTTGTGCTGGCGAAGCGGCGAGTGGAACAGCAGTACCTGCGAGCCATCCTCCTTGAGGGGTCACAGTTGCGGTGTTCGATGTGCCACCGTGAGGTGCCGGAAAGTCTACTCGTCGCTGGACACATTAAACCGCGGTGGACGTGTAGTGAAGAGGAACGCAAAGACTTCGCATCTGTGGCCATGCTGATCTGCCTACTCGGTTGCGACAGCCTGTATGAACGAGGACTGATCGCCGTGAATGCCAATGGAGAATGTCGTGAGGACACTCGTGTCTGTCTTAGCAAAGGTTCGGTTGACGGGAATGCCCCGAAAGTTTGACCCAGCACCGGGGAGCAACCATGCGACAGCCATTGTTCTTTCTGACTAGATGGGGCTTCACCGGTGAGATCAAGAGCACTATGGCGTCGGTGAAGTAGGTCAGGCAGGGGTGATGTGTCGGGAGGGTATTGGGCTTGAGTAGACGACGCTGGTGGTGATGCCGCCGAGGGTGGCGAGCCTGCCCGTAATGCGTTCAAGGTCGCGCATGGAACGCGCAAGTACCTTGATGATGAAGCAGTCGGCGCCGGTGACGTGGTGCGCCTCAATGATTTCGGGGAGCGAGTCGACCAGGTCGTGAAAGGGCTTGTAGTTGCCGGTGGGGTAAGCCAATCGAACGAACGCCGTCACGTTGTATCCGAGGGCTTCGGGGTCCACCGTGATCGAGTAGCCCGTGATTATCCCGGCGTCGGTGAGGCGCCGTACGCGATCACCAGTCGCACTGGGCGATAGGTTAATTTTGCGGGCGAGCTGCGCAACACTCGCCCGGCCATCTAGCTGCAGGTGCTTGATAATCGTGTGATCGGTGGTATCGAGGTCCATCCGTGGATTCGAGGGCATATTGTCGAATATACCGTCAGATTGCGGTCCAAAATGGTTCAAGTGCCTTGAAGTGCTGTTCCTCAGAGGCGCCGAGAACGGTTCGATAGATGTATGTCTACTCCACTTTCGGCCGCTGAATTTTTTGCCACCAAACTTGCCTATGAGATTGATCCTTCGGACCTTGTAGCTGAGCGGGCAGCCGGTCTCCCTCCCACCGTGATCGACACCCGCTCACCCGCTTCCTGGGGCCAGGGCCGCATTCCCGGCGCCGTCCACATCCCAAACGCAGACCTCAATACACGTATCGGAGAGGTTGCTCCCGAGCTGGATACTGCGATCGTCGTCTACTGCTGGGGGCCGGGCTGCAACGGCAGCACGCGCGGTGCGTTGATCCTCGCGGCTATGGGCTACACGAATGTGCGCGAACTCATCGGTGGTTTCGAGTACTGGGCGCGTGAGGGACTTGCGACCATGAGCGATAACGGCCGCGGGCGCCGCTCACCCGACCCACTCGCCGCACCCACTGCCGCTTCGGCATGAAAGCTCCGATATCAATTACAAGAGTGATTACGATCGAGGAGTGCACCACAATTCGCCCTCTGGTCGAGGCCCACATCAAGTATGAGCGAAGTGGCGTCATCCTTCCCACGGATTGGGTGGACAAAACCATCGGGTTCATCGGTGCGGGAAGCATCATCATCTTTGTTGCCCACACCGGGGATGAGCCTGTCGGGTACGCCTCGATCACGACTGACATTGCCACCTGGAAGGGCGAGTCCTTCGCACACCTCGACTGCCTCTATGTCGCAGACACGCATCGCGGTAGTGGTATCGGTCGCCTGCTCATCGACACAGTCGTGACCGAAGTCTTGACCCATGGATACGGAGAATTGCACTGGCAAACCCCAACGTGGAACACCCGAGCAATCCAGTTCTACGAACGGGTAGGAGCTACGCATCAGCCCAAGGAGCGTTTCACGCTGGTACTGCCAACCTTATGAACGCCTCGCGCGAAGCCAGGACCTGTGGTGGTACTCAGCTGGTGCGTTGACCGGCTGAGTCTCACCACCCATACCGGACGGATTGACCCGCTCGCAGAGCCCCAGCGCCACAAGTCGGTCATTCCCTCGAACACGGTTCTGGTTATGGGCCCGATTTTTCCGTTATTGCCGATCCGACTTCCTCGAGAAAGTAGCCGGCGGGGGCCAGACATATGGACGTCCGGGCGGGCTGTAGCCCGGTCATCCGCAGTCCAAGCAAAGGATCCTTTGACCAGACGTGCGGTCGAGCTCTGCGACGGTCGATGACCACAGCACTCGTCGAGCTGCTCACATCGCGGCGGTCTCAGCAACGTGTCT
The DNA here is from genome assembly GCF_054511055.1 of Arthrobacter melezitosi. Taxonomy (NCBI): domain Bacteria; kingdom Bacillati; phylum Actinomycetota; class Actinomycetes; order Micrococcales; family Micrococcaceae; genus Arthrobacter; species Arthrobacter melezitosi. The sequence goes on along the minus strand of NZ_JBTNDJ010000009.1, from coordinate 53,751 downwards.
CACCTCCCAAGTCCTCAACAACGCATTCGATGACCTTTGATGAGTGAGGTCGACGGGGAGAAGGGCGAACCGCCCGCATCGCCCTTGGACCTTGTGCTTACGCACCGTTGAGGTCATCGATCAGTTCCACCCGAACTCGCTGTGGCATTTTTCTACCATGCCAGCAAGCAGGGAGCATCTGGTTCGGTTAGGAATACGTCGGCAAACCCTAACCACTAGCTCCAACGAACCAGAACCATCCCCGGTCTGCTTGTACGTCTGGGACGTCCTCGAATTTACCTAGCGAACCGGCAAACACGCCCATACCTCGGACGTTTCTTTTGTACTGCTTGAAAGCGTGGCTGTCTCCATACGCCTTCACCGACGTCAATGTTGGGTCGGCTAAACGAAGTGTGAGTAGACGGACGATCATTAGTGCAACTTTTCCAGCTACGTATGTGTGCTCGGCGGGAGGCATTGCTCCTCGGCTGGGGTGTTTGACGTCGTTGTAGTTGCTGGCGATTGCTCGCGCTAAGTGGAGGTTTGAGGTACTTAGTTCGGACCAATCAACACCGACGGCTGTGATGCTCCTGTAGACGAACGTCGCTGTCGTCGGGTGAGTGCTTCCCGGTTTGTATGTCTCGCTTTCTCCCTCCGTCTGCCCGAGAAGACGACCTGCTGCTTCAAGACTTACAGAGGCGTTGACGATGTGATCTTCCACGTAAGCCTCCGATCGGCTCATAGTCCCAGCGGCAGGGTGTATGACGCGGTTCCACTCTTCGTAGGCCGAGAAAAAGCGTTCAAGCCTTTTGTGCCAAGGCCAGTAACAGTGGCGAGGGGATCCTTAAACTTCTGGTTTGGACGGCTGTGGTCGCTGGCCGTGTTCTCGTTCACCAGGACGATCAAAGGAACGTCTACTATGTCGCCGGAGAGCACCTTCTGATTGAAGCGGGGATCTCTGATCTCGTGGCGGCGGAATGAGGCGCGCACTCCGAACATCAACGCCAGTAAGTTGCTGACCTTGCGCTGGTGTTCAAGATGTTCTGAGGATGATCGGGGAGTGGGGAACTTAGTGGTTAAGCAGACCCACTCGCGGACCCGAAATCCCGGCTCGCTTTCGTCTGTTCTCCAGTCGGTACTTAGTTGGTAGTGGGCATCGCCGTGACGCCACTCAATCAGATCACCCGCCTTCACTTCTACGTTCAGCTGCTTGACTCGATCGTCGTCACCTCGAGTGACTGAGTAAGAGGTAGCTGCAAAATTGGTCCACTCTGCGAGGCCGTCGATGTGTGAACGTAGTTCCGTGACTAGTAGTTCGTCCTCAAAATCTCCGTCGCGGTCCTTATAGACAACTTCATGCGGGACTATTTGCAGTGTTGAGAATCCTGATCCTCCAAAGTTGACGGAAGAAGATCCCACCCGGCATCCATGAAGGCTGAACCTTCCACTACCTGTCAAGAGCACAAGGTTTGGTGGACAGGTATTCGTACTTACCCACCCCGAGACAGTGCTGAACTGATCAGATCCTCGCAGGAAGGGGATCGAAAGGGTAATCCCTTGTACAGCTTCGAAGGTAAGGACGCCGGTGACCCATGGAGATTCCTCAATGCCGTCTATAAGCAGTCCGGGTAATGAGTCTCCTTGGTTGAAACCTCGATTCTGCACTGCTGCACTCCTTCAGCTTCGACGGTACATTGCTGCGCCCAGTTCACAGTCAACGTCTTCCGCTGCTGTCTAGCGAGCATATGCGTTCTCTCTGACGTGCTGCCGCTTCATAGCATCGGCGGGGTCCGATCGGATTCGTTCCCAACAACTCGGGCTCCGCCGCATTGCAGGCCCAACGGTAGCTCTCATCGTTGTACCGAAATTGAACGTATTTGCTACATCTATGTTCAGCACCAGCGAAGTGCCTCTACAAGCTCCATTCCTGTAGCGATACTCAGTGCCAAAATCTATGTGTCACTTCTGAGCTAGTGCATCGAGTTCCCCTACATTGGAGTGTATGGGACACCTTATCGGCCATGTCCAGTCTGAAAAGCAATCCGCCCTCCAGGACGTACTACGACCGCAAACGCGCCGAAGGGAAATCACACACCCAAGCAATCATCCGCCTGGCACGGCGCCGACTGAACGTCCTCTGGGCCATGCTCCGCGACAACCTTCCCTATGGGCTCCAACCAGCCCCCCATGCGCGGGCGGCGCGATGTATTGGAGTAAGGATCTCCCCTTTCCGTGACCGAATGCCCGGTTCGATGCCACCCGGTCGCGCCCGTCTACTGCCGTTTCGGACGGCGTCGTTACCTGCGCGTTCAATAGTTGCAGCGAGCGATGCGTTACTGTCCGGTGATTCGACCATTGCGCAAATCTACGGCGGTAGGTTTATTCGCCGTCTCCGACTGCGCCGCCGACATCAAATGATTCCGAGAAATCGATCTCAGGAGTGGGTCCCGACGTGCCCGTATAGGTCTGGCCTGAGCCGCCGGCACGCAAAATGGCACGGTCCTTATAGAACGACCTTTCGCCGTCGTCGGCCGCAAAGATTGTAGCCACCACGCCTGGCGTGAGTGCTGCGGCTCTGATCGCACCAGGTATCTGTGAGGCCGCGGCGTCCGCGGAGGATCCAGACACCATCTCAATTTGGATTGGTGTGCTGCCGCCGTTGTTGGTTGCCATGTTGTCCTCCATCATCGTGGCCGATGTTTGTACTCCGATGATCCTCCGCTGGGTATAGCAGTCAATAGAGGGCTGGCCAGCATCAACCGAAAGCTTCCACCCTCGGTGCTGCACGGCGACGATTGCCTTTGCTGGTACCGATTGATGCAACCCTGGCCAGTACCTGGAATTACTACGACAGCGAACCCGCCGCAGATCGTGGGTTCATCCGGCTGAACCCAGGAAGAACTGGCGTTGATTGTCCTGGCAGGAGTAGGGCTGGGAGAACCGGGAGCGGCTGACAACATCATTGAGACTCCTTCGGATTATGCGCCCCCGCTCCACAGCGCCAACCGGCGCCGCCGGCATCGGGCACACCAGTCCTCGGATTATGAATGGTTTGAGGGGAGGTGACGTCGTGATGGAGAGTCTGGAGACCGTGCATGGCGTGCGGAGTGCGGCGTGCCCGGGATGCGGTAACGAGCGCGTGCGCCACCCGGTCACGGCCGCGGTTGAATCTCTCCGGCAGGATCGGATTGCTCACGGCAAAGAAGCGCCGCACCCTGTCAGCGCGGGGTGCGGCAGTCTTGAGGAAGGGTGTGGACAGTGTCCACACCTGGGGCTTCGGATCGGGTCGTACATCGGTCGGACTGGGCCGGATTCCTGTTTCCTGAGGAGCCCAGTATTCGCAAGGGCTGGAGTCCGGTTCGAGTCCCACTTCGGGCACATGTTTCCCCTAGTCAGAGGCCCTTTTGCTCTCTGACTGTGGACAGCCGGCCCAATTCTGCGGTCCGGGTGCCGGTACTGGTGGCTGTTTTAAAGTTCTCCTAGTGGCTGGGTGCCGCCTTTCTGTCGCGCAGGCCGGGTTGGGCTTTCTCAGTAGTTCATGGGGGAGCAGCGGCGTGGGTACATGACTTGGGTGAGTGTTTTCTTGACCCGGTCATCGTCCTAGCCGGGCGGTTCAGCCGAAGCTGCCACCGAGAGTCCAGTTGAAAACACCCGGTTAGAGCCGTGGTGGTTGCGGCATGAGGCCTTGCCTGAAACAACTGGTGGCGACGCTCGCCGCAGGGTGTTGAGTGGATTGTCACGCGGTAGGAGTTGTGATCCCGCCACTGTGAACGGGACGAACTTCAACTCCGCCGGTGCTTGTGCGGACTGCCGGGTTCAGGCGGGCGATCGCTATGGCGGCCTCAAGGTCGGGAGCTTCGAGGACATAGAAGCCTGCCACGAATTGCTCGGCATGCACGAAGGGGCCGGCTGTTGTGCCGTCTTGGCGAATAGACACGGCGGATGCGCGTGGAGTGAGGGCGTAAGCAAGGGTCATGGAGCCGGAGGCTTGAAGGCCCTGTGCGTGTCGGTCGTTCTCCTCCAGTTCGGACTCTGCTGCTTCCACAGCATGGAGGGATTCGTCCGCGTAGATGAGGATGGCGAAGTGAGGCATCAGTTGGCCTTTCGATGACATGGATTGGTACGGCACCTCAGGGCGAAGGAGGATCTTCGCTTCGGGGCGGGGACACGGCTCGAGGAAGGTGTGGGGGTGTGCCTACTGTACGACGAGGTTCTGATGTCCATCGTTGAGTGCACGCATGTTATCGAGGTGACCGGCATGGACCGAGGTCTCTGCGAGCACACGAAACACGACCTCGCGCCCGTCAGACCTTAGAGGTCCACCGAACTTACCTCCGGGGCCACCAGCCCGATCCCACCTGCGGCACGAGCGTAATTAGCTGACCTGCCAGTCCTTGCCCGATGTGTTGGCCTTGGTGAATTCGAGATGCCTCATCCCGCCATCGTCACCCACAGACGCTCGAGGAAAAAATTTCTGAGACGAAACACGGTAGGACAAGTAACTGAGACTGCTGCGCCTGTCCTGGATAGCTTTAGGTTTTCGAGACGCTCGAGAGCGGCTCCGCGGCCGCGGCCGCTGCGGTCAGGTTGTTGGCCCGGGCACCCTTCACCCATCCGAACCGGCGGCATCCCGCTCGTCGTCGCTACAGGCATCGGCGCATAACCCGTGCAACGGGAAACCCTTATCCCGCGCTAGGAAGCAACGAACTCGCCGAGCGCGGCCAGTAGGCGGTCGACGTCATCGTTGTTGTTGTACGGCGCCACACCTATTCGCAGGGCCGCGCTGTCCTCAAGGTTCAGGCGGCGGAAGGCCTCGTACGCGTAGAAAGAACCGGCTGGCGCCAGAATGTTCCGATCCGCGAGGAACCGGTAGGCGTTCGCGGAGGACCGGCCCGGGAACGTCACCAGCAGTGTCGGTGTCCGGTCCTGGGCTTTGGAGTGCAGCGCGAGGTCGCCGCCCAGATCGGCCAGCCCTGCCTCAAGGCGGGAGCGCAGTGCGAGCTCGTGCTCATCGACGGCGTGAGCGGATGCGAGAAGGCGCGCACGGCGGCCGGTTGCGGCGCCGGGCGCGATCGCGGAGAGGAAATCCACGGCCGCCGTGGCTCCGGCCATGACCTCGTACGGGAGGGTGCCGAACTCGAACTGCTCAGGAACCTCGTTCGTGGACGGCAGCAGCTTGTCCGGCTGCAGCGATTCCAGCAGCTCCGGGTCGGCTACGAGAACACCGCAGTGAGGCCCGAGGAATTTGTAGGGCGAACAGGCGAAGAAGTCAGCTCCCAGCGCCTTCACATCGACCGCCGCATGAGCGGTGTAGTGCACCCCGTCCACGTAGACCAGTGCGCCGACCGTGTGAGCGGCGTCGGCGATGCGACGCACCGGCGGTATGGTGCCGAGCAGGTTCGACGCGGCGGTGATCGCTACAAGCTTCGTGCGCTCGGTGATCGCGGCTGCGACGGACGCTTCGTTGATCTCCGTGGTGTCCGGGTCGAAATCAATCCAGCGCACGGTGGCGCCGACCGCGTCGGCTGCTTGCACCCAGGGGCGGATATTGGCGTCATGGTCCAGGCGTGAGACCACGACCTCGTCGCCTGGCTGCCAGGTCTTGGCGAGGTAGCGGGAGAAGTCGTAGGCGAGCTGCGTGGCGCTTCGCCCGTAGATGACACCGCGGGGATGTGTCCCGAGCAGGTCAGCCATCGCCGCCCGGAATCCGCTGACCGCCGATTCGGCGTTGCTCTGCGAGACCACTTCGAAGCCGCGGTTGGACAGCGGCCCGGTGATGGCATCGGCTATCGCGGCTCCCACGACGGCGGGGGCCTGCGTTCCGCCGGGCCCGTCGAAATATGCGGTGCCGCTGAGCAGGGCGGGGAAGTGCGCCCGGAAGGACGCGATGTCGAAGGTCATGTTGTCACTTTCTCAGGTGAGCGTCGATACGGGAAACGGTGCGGGTACGAGTTGTAATGGATCAGTTCGAGAGGTTTGCTCTGATGGCAATGAGTGTCAGGTCGAGGAGCGGAGTGGGTTGCTGCAGCGCCTTCGCCCGGAGTGCGTAGTCGCCGAGGATATGGTCAACCTCTGATGGAAGTCCTTCCGCGAGGTCCCGGTACAGCGACGTGGTGAAGGAGGATCCCGGTTCAGTCAGGAGCGCCACTGCCTGACGGTGCGCCGGATCCGACACCGGGTGTCCTGACTGGGTGGCGACGGCCTCGAGCTCCTCGATTGCCGCTCGTATCGCGCCCTCGCCGCCGGCATCAAGAATGCGGTCGATGGGAGCATGGAACAGGCAGTTGACGACGCTGGCAGCGGCGATGAACGCCCACTTGTCCCATAGGGCGCCCACCACGTCATCGGTAACCGAGAAGTCGATGCCCGGGACGTCAAGTGCGTCGCGGATGTCGTCCGGGACCGGAGCGTCTGTCAGGGAGCCAACCATGAGTGAGCTCATGGGCGTCTTTTGGTGAACGACGTGCCCGTCGAGGGTCGCCACAATGCGGGCCAAACCGCCAAGTACCTGTCCCGGATACGCTGCTTGGAGTTGGTCGATGTGAGCCATGCCGTTGAGGATTGGAAGGATGCGCGTGTCCGCGTCAATCAACGGGTGAATGTCCGTCACCGCGGAGGAGAAGGCAGTCGCCTTCACGGCGATGAGCACGAGATCGAAGGCCGGCGCTGTGTCGGCGGTCGTGAGGAACTGCACCGCGTGGGTCCGGTCGGCATCGGGGGATACGAACCGTAAACCGTCACGGCGCAACGCTTCTGCTTTGCGATCACGAACGAGATACGTGACGTTTCTCCCTGCTTCCTGCAGCAGGGTTCCGAAGGCGCCTCCGGTGGCTCCTGCCCCTACAACGAGTATCCGCACAATAATTCCTTCTCCTAAATAACGAACCACATGACAGGCGGATGAACGCGCCCGCAGTGTGTAGCCGCCGGTAGCGTCAGACCCTGGCCGGCGGAACCTGGTGGCGTCGGCTGAGGCGGAAGACCGCGATTTCCTTGCCCACCGCGCACCCGCCCGCGGACGCGGAAACCGGTACGGGGCGAGCCCCGGCCAAGGGGAAGGCAGCAGTCGAAGCCAGAACTCACGCTTGTTCCGCCGTCGATCCGGCCCCATCCGTCCATTAGCTCCCCTCGTTCACCCTCACCTGAACCTACCCAGTCCGTTACTGCGTGGATGGAACGGGTTTGGACGAGAAGGCTAAGCCACTCCGCGATGCCGAGTACCGCAAACTGTCTTGCAACCGACTTCCTGTCGGCATTGCCGCACTTGGTTGGAAGACAACGTAGCAAGATACACAAGGACCAGCAGAGATGGGGGAGTGGTCGTGTCTCACCACTGTGTCATGAAACCCATCCATTGCGAGGCGCGGACGCTGCGGCCAAACATTCAGAAACAGAAAACGAGTTGACCGCCTGCAAGCGGATCCCTTGGTGCACGCCGTCAGCCTCCACTGTGCAGGATCACCGCAGAGGTATACACAGCGCGTCCTTCGATCGAATGGGCGCATGGTCCCCTCTTACCAAGAACCAACCTGCCCTCCCGTTACGCGGGGCAGTGCATTCACCCTTTCGACTGTCAGCGGCACATGCTCGCCATCGGGTCGAATCTCTCCGACAATCGATCCGAGCTCAGCCAAGGACGCTCGGTCGAGGAGGGATTGATTCTTTTCCAGCAGCGATGTGATGGTCTCTCCAACCTGTTGGGGGGTGAGTGCCTCCATGGCGGCCCTTAAGGTAGCTGGATCGTTTTCGTCCCCGATCTTTACGTTATGCAGCATTTTCAGCTGTTCTTCACTGAATGCTCGGGCCATTACAGCCGCGACGAAGCGTTTCCGTGCCTCTGCGCTGCTCATGCGGTTTCGATAGTCCTGGAACGCAACCACAAGTTCCGTGGAGGATTCGGCCCGCACGGGTACGTTTCCGGGAATCGTCACAGCAGGGGCCGCCCCGCGCTTGCTCGATCCGGAGAATCGATTCCACGTTGACTTCATGGTCAAGAACGCGCTATCGCTCGTCGACTTGATGGGTGGGATCGCCCTATGCCACCATCTCCTGACGCGCGGAGCAGCTCGAGCCGCGAGAGTCGCGACGATGATGCCAAGGCGAACCAGGGCCACAACCGCTGCGGCGAGTTCTTCTGCCGTAAGCTCGCGATGCTCTGTTGCTCCCGAATCCGGAACATAGATGTACTGAATGTGCGGTGGATCTTCGTCATCTTCGTTGGGCTCGAATAGCTCCGCATGACCCACGAGATCGTTCGTTTGATCGTCGAAGAGATGGGCGCGATACGCACCGGCAGTGTCTCTTGAGAACCCAAGATGCTGTCCATCGGGAACTTCGACATCGAGTTTCCTTCTCGCCATTTTGTCGCCCTCATTTCGTCAGAATCCACGATGGAATCACGGTCAAAGCGGTCTATCCAGCATTAGTCGAGCAGATGGGAAATAAAGCGACAGGCGCCCGCACGGAACCTGGCCGCTGCACTGTTAGCTTTGGCGAAATTGCTCCGTTCCGCCGCTTCCTGTTTTGCAAGCTGCGCCAGTTTGTCGCGGTACTGCTTCTCAGACATCTGAACTCCTGTGCGGTTGACGCTTCACCAGCTTTGCCACTCGGAAAAAGAGGGCATTGAAGGCAGTCTAAAAGATAGGACTGACCATATTGGTTCCCGATCCGGATGAGCGCTCGGCCTCCCTCTCACGGACGCTCCAATATGGCTGAGGGAGCCCCAGAAAAAATATGGCGCGTTGGCTTGGATTCCCGATGTACTCGACGATTCCGGCATTTAGGAACGGGGGGGGCGCAACGTGCAGATACCTACCGTAGATTACCTACGAGCTGAATCAGGGCGCCGAGCGAACACATCACTCTGGCTCTCTTCGAGGTGCACTATGACGGGGGGCATCGTTGGCGCATCATCGTTATTGGGTGCTGACCCCACGCCGTCTTTGTCCGGTGAGGATGGCCAGGTAAAGGCATCGGTGGGCCCTGCTCGAGACCGTGGGATGGGACCTAAATTCGCAGATCAACCTCCTTTGACCCGCCCGATGTTATCCGCGCCCGCTTGACGATGCCACGCGGCCACAGCACGGCGAAGCCCCCCTGATCGTTGTGGTTGGGGTGGACGCCGAGCTCAGCAGGCACCAAGGGGGCCTGATAGCGCAAGAGCAGATTCCCGTTCTGGGCGAAGCGCCGGCTCCCCATGGCCCCTTGGCACGACGCCTGGGTACTGGGAGACGAACCCTGTGTGGTCATTCATTGACAGAGATTTGCTGACTACGCCGTACCATGAGCGCAGGGACTCGACACGTCGGAGATAAGAAGCGTGCGTCCGCCCAGGCTCGAGCTTCTCACCAGCCGTGCGGCATGCCCAACCGGTGGCAGAGAGCTCGATCAGCACCCCTACAGCAGTCAAGTTCGATCCTCAGTATGACGATCAAGCGCCGCACCCTGTTTCGGGGTGCGGCCGATTAAGGTGAGGCACTCTGCTGGGGAGAAGCTGGGGGTGTGGACACTGTCCACACTTTGGGCCTCGGACTGGGCCGTACCGGTGCCGGAATGGGCCGGATTAGGGAGCTTTCGGGGGGAGTGGCGGATTTTCAGGGCCTGGAGTCCGGTTCGAGTCCCACTTCGGGCACATATTTCCCCAAGTCAGAGGCCCTTTTGCTCTCTGACTGTGGACAGCCGGCCCAATTCTGCGGTCCGGTTGCCGGTTTTGGTGGCTGGATATCGGTTTCCCGGGGGCGGAGTGGCTCCTTTCTCTCGCGAAGCCCGGTTTGGGCTTTCTTGCTAGTTCATGGGGGAGTGGCGGTGTAGGTGCATGATTTTGGTGGAATCTTTTGACCTGGTCGTGCGCCTTGCCGAGCAGCTCAGGTGGGGCAGCCGCCTAAACCCAACGACTGATGAGCACTATCACCGCGAGCGGACTTCGGTTGCTGCGACGTCCGGTGTGTTCGCTGGCGGCTACAGGGACACAGAAGGCGGCCACGGGGGATCTGGGGCCCGACCCTCCGACCCCGTCATATGACTTTTAGCCCCGGCCGGCTCCGTATGGTCAGGAGTCAAGCAAATTGGGGTCAGGTCCATGTCCATGGACCGTGGAACCGGTGGGGTTGACGGTACGGACCTCCCTAAATCGGTGACGGGCAGGCAGCGGAATGGTCGCAGCAGGTGCCGTATATGCTCACCTGAACCACTACCGCCCACACGAGAAGACACTCAGACAGGATGATTCGATGAGGGAATGGACCGGGGACGGGAGCGGACAACCCGCACCGCTGCGCTTCCTGACCCTGGAGTAGACGGCCCAGGAGGTCACTACCAAGGACCCCACCATCCGCCGATTGATCCGCACCGGAGGTGGAGGCCATCCAGTTCGGCGGACGCGGCGAATGGCGCAACGAGCGCATCAAACTCGAGGAGTGCATCAGCGCCGCCTACACACGGGCAGGCAAAGCCATCCGCCACGGACCTGCCCGACAACGAGGACCCCGCCGGTCCGCAGGAGGAGGCCGAATAGGCCCCCGGTCCCCGGGGGCCACTCGAGCGGTTCCTTGATGTCCTGCTTGTCAAGGTGAAAAGCCAGTTGGTAGGCGGACTGTTCCCTCGGCTCAGCGTGGAGCGGGAACCGCCTTCAGACCAGGGGCAAGGACGGTGCAGCGGACGACAAGTCGCTCCCGGTCAGTCCGAGCACACCCGGATCGATCTGACTCGTTGCACAAGGTGAACTCCTCGGAACCGGGCAGGACCGGAACCCTGTAATTGGAGGCTTCCTGTTCAGCCAGGTGCCGCGCGTATTCCTTCAACTGATCAAGGTAACCGGGCTCCGCTTCGCGCCTGGCGTCGCCAAACGCCCACCCGGATAGCCGCCCGACGCCGCCCATGGCGGATAGTCTACGGGCGCATAAAGCGCCTGCCCAGAAACCCTTCAGAATCCGGGCGGGCTAGTGCGCACCCGTTGATCCGGCGGGACAGTCCCCGCCGATCAGGCTCAGGGTCAGTGCCGCCGACGAAGCTCCTGCGACGCCCACCGGAACTTCATTATGGGATCGATAGGGGAGGTGATCGGTCCGCGCGGACCCGGACTGTATCGGTCCCGCGGCCCGCCATGCCGGGCCCTTCCATCTCGGCTACCAGGCCGGAGTTGGTCAGTGGCGGCCGGGAAGACTTTCGGCCGACTCCCACCGGAGGGCGCATCCTTTGCGGCATGGAGGCGCATGCTCCCGGCAGGGATCCCAGCGAGGCGGCGTTTGCCATGGGTGAACCCGATTGGTTTCCTTATCGGGAAATCCGGCACCGAATAGCTCCGGTGTCCCATAGTTCGATCCCCCACTGTGGCGGTGGATCCGGCCTGGCGATGCGAAGCGGCGGAGACCCTGTACTGGTGTAAATCGTCGTGCAGGAGGGCGTAGATGGCGCGGATGAGCAGCCCTGTGCGTTAGACCAAGAAGAAATTGATCTGTGGTTGCTCCGGAGACAACGCGGGCCGGGGCAATCCGCCGGGAATTGGTTGCGGACACCACCGCGGGGGACCATACTCACAGCATGCCGAAGAAGAAGACTTCCCTAATGGAATCAATACTCCGCGGCATGGTGGCCGGAGTCGCAGGAACCGCGGTGATGACGGCCTTTCAGAAGTATGTGGAGATACCCCTGTCCGGACGGGAAGCCAGCTACGCTCCGGCGGACTTCGCCGAACGCGTCCTGCCCATTCACCCGGAGACGCAGGAGGGGCGCGAGCGGCTGAACACGGTGACGCACTACGCGCTGGGCACCATGTGGGGCACTGCCTACGGAATCACAGCCCATGCCGGCCTGCGCGGAGCCAAAGCCGTGGCCGTGGTGTTCCCCGTCGTCTACAGCACCGATGTGCTGCTTAACACGGCCTTAGGGCTGTATCAGCCCGGAACGTGGAGTGCGAAGGACTGGACCGTGGATTTGACCAACAAGCTCGTTCAGGCGGCGGCGACCGGGGTGCTCTACGACAACGTTCTCGCCCCACCCCAAACACGGTAGGAAACCGACCGGCAGGAAGCCGCCGCCGACCACAATGCCGTTCCCGCGACCGGTGATCCCGGATCCGGTGGAGTCAGCCTCCGACAGGCAGTGGGAACTCCACCTGATGCTGTGGAGGAGAGAGATGGACCCTGAATCTGTCGGCGGGGAGGGACGCGCGGCTGCGGTCATCGCGGACTACGGGCTGCTCAGTGACTGTCAGGGAGCGGCTCTGGTCTCACGGGACGGATCAATCGACTGGTGGTGTCCGGCACGGTTTGATGCCCCGAGTAGTTTTGGGCGGCTGCTCGATCCGCACGCGGGCCACTGGGTCATCCGCCCTGCGGAGCAGTACACGGTGTCCCGCCGCTACTTGCCCGGAACCATGGTCGTGGAAACAGAGTTCCACTGCCCACGCGGGTCCATGCGTCTGACCGATTGCCTGTCTCTGGGTCCGGGGGAGCGCGGGCATGGGATTGGGGAGAAATCTCCGCACGTGCTGCTGCGCCGCGTTGAGGCAACCCGCGGGCAGATCCGGGTGCTGGTAGAGGTGGCCCCGCGACCCGAGTACGGACTGGTCACTCCGCACTTCACGCGAACCCCCACGGGGTGGGAAATCACCGGCGGCGCGGACCGGCTGACACTGACAGCACCCCCGGTACTGAGGGGCGCGGACAGCAGGTTAGGTGGATCGTTCCTGCTCAAGGACGGGGAGCGCATGGACTTCTCCTTGCAGCACAGCGCTTCCACCGACCGGGGTGCCCCGGTGGCGAAAGACGTCACCGGAGTGGAGGACACCATCACGGCCTGGATATCTTGGAGCGAGATGCACCGAAGCTACCGCGGGGCCTATGAGGACCAGGTCCACCGCAGCGCGCTCGTACTCCAGGCCCTCACCTACGCCCCCACCGGTGCAGTGGTGGCCGCCCCGACCACCTCCCTACCCGAAGAACCCGGCGAAGGCGCGAACTGGGATTACCGGTTTGGCTGGCTGCGCGATGGCAGCCTGACGCTCAAGGCCCTCTGGGCCGCCGCTTGTCCAGACGAGGCCCAACGGTTCTTCGATTGGATGACCGCCTCCGCCGGATCCCTCGACCAAGGGCACCTGCCCGTCATGTTCGGGGTCGGCGGGGAACATGACCTGACCGAACACACCCTTGATCATCTCGCCGGCTACCTGCAGTCCCGCCCCGTGCGGATCGGCAATGACGCCTGGACCCAAAAACAGCTCGATGTCCTCGGGGAAATCTTCGAATGCGCCTGGGTTCTGCGGAACGTGCTGGGGGACCTGCCCGAAGCTACCCGTACTTTCCTCGTGGCAGTTGCCGACCTTGCCGCAGCAACCTGGCAGGAAACGGACGCAGGAATCTGGGAAGGCCGGGAGGGCACCCGGCACTACCTCACGTCCAAATTGATGTGCTGGGTCGCCCTTGACCGAGCGGTGAAACTAGCCGCGAAACTCGCTGTCCCTGACCGGGCTTCCGTGTGGGAAGCCGAACGCGACGAAGCCCGGGCCGCCATCCTGGACCAAGGATGGGACAGCACCGCCGAAGCGTTCACCGGCGCCTTCGGCTCCGCTCATTTGGACGCCGGTGCCCTCCTAATGCCTCTCATGGGATTCCTTCCTGCAAAGGATCCGCGGATCCTCGCCACCCTGGACGCCATCGAACGGGATCTGTCCAGCGGATCCCTGGTCCAACGATGGACAGGAGCCGGAGATGAGGGAGCCTTCATTATCTGCTCCTACTGGCTGGCCACCGCCCGGGCCATGGCGGGGCAGGCCGATCGGGCGAGGAAAATCTTCGAGACCGTAACCGGGCATGCCAACGACCTCGGGCTTCTTTCCGAGGAAATCAGCATCAAGGACCGAACCCTGATCGGCAACTTCCCGCAGGGCCTTTCACATATCGGCCTGATCAACGCGGCGTGGGCCATTACCCAGGCCGAAGACCGGGGTTAGGGAACACCACCAACCGGACCCACTACAAGTAAACGGAGGACCCCAGATGGGACAGCTGCAGGACAAGGTCGCGTTCATCACCGGATCGGATTCGGGTATCGGGCAGGCCACCGCCATCGAGTTCGCCCGCGAGGGCGCCGACATCGTCATTCACTACTTCCACGATCAGGACGGAGCCACCTCCACAAAGGAACAGGTCGAAGGACTCGGACGCAGAGCCGTCGTCGTGCACGGAGACCACGGGTCCGAGGATCAGGTCATCAACATGTTCAAGACGGCAATCGCCGCCTTCGGCCACATTGACATCCTCATGAATAATGCCAGCGCCGACGCCTCCGGAACGTACGTTGCCGACCTCGACATCGCCGATTTCGAACGTACCCTTCGCAGCAACCTCATCGGGCAGCTGATCTGCTGCAAACACTTCATCAATCATCGAAAGGACCAAGGCGGCGGAGGCAAAATCCTCAACACTACCTCCGTCCACGAAGAGCAGCCCCGCGCCGGAGCCGCCGACTACGACTGCTCCAAAGGTGCCCTGCGGAACCTGACGCGCACGCTCGTGCTCGAGGTTTCCGAACTCGGGATCACCGTCAACAACATCGCCCCAGGGATGGTCCTGACCCCCTTTAACCAGAAAGCCATCGACGACCCCCAATACCTCGAGCAGCAGGTCCAAACGATTCCGCTGAAGCGCGCAGCCCAACCGAGGGAAATCGGCCGTCTGGCGGTTTTCTTGGCCTCCCCCGACGCGGACTACGTCACCGGGACAACCTATGTGATGGACGGCGGGCTGATGCAGATGGCAGGACAGGGAGCCTAATGGAACCACCCACCAGCCACGGGCGACCACCCGCCCGTGGCGTCACAGCCCACCGGCCGGTGCCCTTCGACCTGCCAGCCGAAGCCGGTACTAGACGTGGCTTGTTCGTCACCTCTGGATAGCGCATGGGGCAATCTGGAGGGATGTCGCGGACTCGGACCGCGTGGTGTTGGAGGACTGCATCCAAGCAGCGGCCTTGGCCGGTATTAACCAATAGCGCTTCTCCAAACTGCGGCAGTTCGTTTGAAGGGGCATGCTGTTGCAGATTGGGTGTCATGCACCAATTGTTGGTCTATCCGGCGGGGTAGGGGTGGTCGCGGAGCAGGCCGGCGAGGTGGGCGGCGTTGCGGGCTACGCCGGCCGTGGTGGCTGCCACCTTCTCCGGGACGGCGTTCAGGTCCTGGTAATCGACCGTCTGCATCGCCTCTCCGACCCAGTAGGTGCCGCCCTGGGCCGGGATGCTGAAGCCGACGTCGTTCAGGGCCTGCAGCATGTCGGCGATGGTCTTGTGGGCGCCGTCCTCGTTGCCCACGACGGCGACCACGCCCACCTTCTGGTACATGGTGGGGCGGCCCGCTTCGTCGGTTTCGGACAGCTCGGCGTCGAGGCGCTCGACCACCCGCTGGGCGATGCTGCACGGGTGGCCCATCCAGATGGGGGTGGAGAGAACCAGGACGTCCGCGGCGAGGATCCGGGCCCGGATAGCGGGCCAGTCGTCGCCGGCGCCCATATCCGTCTGCACCCCGGGCATGACATTGTGATCAACGACCCGGACCGAGGAGGTGGTGACACCCAAGGTGGCCAGTTCCTGGAGAACATGGTGTGCCATCAGGTCACTGCTCGAGGCTGCGGGGGACGGGGTGAGGGAACAGATCAGGGCTATGGCGGAAAGCTCGGTCATGGCGGTCCTTTCCGGGTTACGGAACAAAGAGCGGGGAACCGGGCCGGCCACCGCAGGGGCGGGAAGCCCCGGCGGTGGCCGGCGGTGCCGGATAGGGGATCAGGATAGACCTGCCCGGCGCCGGATCGTGCTGGTGCTGCTTAGGCCTGGTCGGTGCTGCGGCGGCGGACCATGTAGGTTCCGCCGGCTGCTGCGGCCAGGACGAGGCCGCCGCCGAGGGCGAGGGCACCAACGTTGGATCCGGTTTCCTGGGTGGCTCCGGTGTCGGCGCCGCCGTTGGGCATGGCGCCCATCTGGGAAGCGACGAGGGTGCCACACAGTGCCGGCGAGGTTGCTGCCAGCGGAAGGTCCGGGGTCAGGTCGCTCTTGGCTTCCTGGGCGGCCGGGCTCAGGGTTGCGGGGTCCAGGCCGTGGACGACGACGACGGCGGTGCCGGCCTCGAGGGAAGCCTTCGTGTCGGCGTTGATGTCGAAGGTGCGCTGGATGGTGTAGCTGCCACCCTGGCCGCCGAGCTTGACGTTCAGGCCCTCTTCGGGGCCGGTGCCGCCGCTGGTGGACAGCGTGGTGAGGATGCCGCCGTAGGACGGGGCGCCTTCGGTCGTGTTGACCACGCCGTCGCCGTTGGTATCCGCTGCGGGGGTCGGGCAGACGCCCTGGGCGCCGCCGTGGATGTGCTGGACGTGGGGGTAGGGGCCGTCCATGAAGGTCTCGGCAAGGCCGGAGACCTGCAGGTTGACCGTCGCCTGGTCGCCCTTGACGTCGACGGTGATGGTGCCCGCGCCGGTGCTGCCGTTGAGCTGGCCCAGGGTCGAGGAGTAGGAGCCGTCCGCCGCCATTGCGGAGGCGCCGGAAAGGGCCAGCATGCCCAGGGCGAGGGAGGGTACCGCGAGGAGCCGCATGTTCTTGTTCATGGAGATCAATTTCCTTCACTGTGCGGTGAGCGCACACGTCGATTGTGTGCCTATCGTTTGTTCGTCACGCTTTACTGCCCGGATTGGTTGGCGGATGAAACCACCTGCAAAAAAGCCAGCAGGCTTATATTTCTCCCGCATGCACACTGTGGCAGGAATAGTCCCGGTTGGGAAGGGGCGGCAGGTGCAGATGTGACTTGCAGGTTCGGGGTTGCCGGGGGTCAGGGGCTGCGGCAGTCGCCGGCCGGCCCGGCGGAACCATAGCCGTGGAACGAAGTTCCCGGTCAGGCTATCGTCAGGTAAGTCCCAGAAATCGGCGGTATGGTTTCTGTTTCCTCATGTGCGGGGGACGGTGGGTTGGCCGGAGACATGTTCCCCGACCGACAGCGCCGGGACATACGATACGGAGTTGATTCCTCGTGGTCCCGGCGTTTTCACGCCTCTGGGAGCACTCCGCGGGCCAGTCAGTCCCGCTGAACGCAGACCGGCGCTCTTTCACCCGGAGCCCTCTCTTTCCGGATAGCTGTAGCCCGCCGGTTGTCGGGACCATGGACGCATCCACCGTTCCCTTGGAAAGACGTTCGCCGCGCAGGTGCTGTGTCGCACTAACGACACCGGAGACACCGCGCGTCCATTCCGCGCCCTAATGGGGTTGCAGTGGTTGATGTTGGGGCGGTGGCAGGTTAGGTTCAGTCCTAGGGAGGGCAGTATCGCCGTGGTGCTGCCGATGGGCGATCTCCTCTGCGCTGCCGGTGCTTCTTTTTGGTGGGCACTGTCGAGGCTCTCGCTGGCATGTCCTGCGCCGCCTCATCTTCCTCTCAAAGGTCTCACCACATGTCTTTCCCCATACCGCCCGGCTACCAAATAGCAGGCAAGTCCCCCGCGGAACTGTCGGATCTGCTGTGCAGCATCACCCAGCGTGACGAGGGAGCCTTCGAGGAGCTGTACCGGCAGTGCTCGCCCCGGGTGTATGCGCTGGTGCGCGCCGTTGTCCTGGATGCGGAAATGAGCGCCGAAACCACGCAGGAGGTTTTCTTGACCCTTTGGCAGGGAGGCACCACTCGGTATGAGCCCGGCAAGGGCACAGCCATGTCGTGGATTCTGACCATCGCGCACCGCAAAGCCGTGGACAAGGTCCGTTCGGAGCAGTCCCACCGTGCACGGGATCTTCGCTGGGGCATCAAAAACCAGAACGTGGACCGCGGCCACGTGTTTGACACCGTTGCCATCCGTCTGGAAGGCGCAGCTGTCTCCGCGTGCCTGAATGAGTTGTCTGCTCTTCAGCGCGAAGCAATCCATTTGGCCTTCTACACCGGCATGACCTACAGCGAAGTGGCCGCGCATCTGAGCATCCCCAAACCTACAGCGAAATCGCGTATTCGAGACGGTCTACGGCAGCTCGGCGCCTGCGTCCGGGCGAGTTGATCCCGGCACGTTCAGCCCACTCCAATGCGCGCTCACTCGAACAAGAAGCTTTCGGGCGCTCGGGTGCGGGACTGCCGTGAATGAGGGTCGGCGGATTCTGGCGGTCATTGCAACTGGAGGTTTCCGATCAGTTCGATCGGCTTCTGGAACCCTAGCCTTTTCCGTGGCCGGTCATTGAGTTCGGCCGCGACCCAGTCGCGGTCCGCTTCGCTGTGGATGCTCAGATCCGTGCCCTTGGTCCACTGAACACCGCGGCCTACTGGATCCGAGGCACCCCACCCGCAGGCGATCTCCCCCACCGCCACCGCCAGCATGGCCGCCCCTTCTGGGAGCGGGACCCGACCATGCCGCTCACTCCCGGATCAGGACGAACCCCTGTCGCTTGCTTTCCTGAAAGGAGTCGCGCAACTCCCGTTCGACCTGTTGTGCCAAATCAGGCGGCGTTGTGCATCCACCGCCGCCACCAAACCCATAGCCCTGTCCCTGATCCGGGGAGCAGCGGAGATATCTCGGGACCTGGCGGGGGCCAGATACACACAACGGGTGCTCATGAGCGTTCCTGCAGTGGAACCTGACACTTACGCGGCGATCAGGTGCGTTCATTTTTTGCCCCCATGTTCATTGTCTGCCTGTTCATGTCGAACCGAAATGGTAGGTGGACACTATCGCCGCGGTCCGACATTATCCGGATGCAAGAATGTCAGCCGCCGAACCCCACAGGGGTCCTTCAGCGGGCACCTTGCGGGCAGGTCGACCGCTGTGAGGCGTCCCGTGGGGCGGAAGCCGACAGGCGGACCTCCAGGCAGCCGGCGGACAATCCGGCCGGTCGTCCTCCGGCGCGTGCCGCTGTCGGGACCGCATGAAATATTTGCCACGATCTGCTGCCTCGATGATCTGCTGACTACACTGACGCGATGGAGGAGAACAGCAAGGACCGTATCGTCATGCGCGTAGTCGACCGCTTGGCCGCCCGCTATCCGCAGGCCCCGCGGGTGCACGTCGAAGGCATTGTCGAGGAAGAGTACGCCATGCTCGATGGGGGACGGATCCGCACCTACATCCCGACCCTCCTGGAGCACAGTGCACGGGACCGAATCCACCGCGAATTCGCCCGGCAGCACCACGACCGCTAGACCGGAGGGTCTGTTCATTTCGGGCGGGGCGCAGCGGCGCCGGTGTTCGGTGCCGCGCCCTGTGGCTTAGTCCGCCGGGTTCCGTGACCGTTGCCTGCGGCGGAAACCGGACCGGGAGCGCTTAACCGCGGCGGGCTTGAACGGTGATGCCGTCCTGGCAGTGGATCAGCCGGCGTCCGCGCCCGTCACCGAGCTGGATCCACAGCATGCTGCGGTCCTCGGCAAGATCATCCACCCACCCCGGAAGTCGGTGGCCATCGACCGGCTCCGCGGTGACGGGCTGGCCGTGGCGCAGGTACCGCCAGTCCATCCCGCCATCCACCGGTCCGGTATTCACCGGGTTCTGGCGTCCCTTGACTGCATCGGACACATCGTCCTCCTGTTCGGCTCCGCCTGATCTACCCGCGTCAAGGCTTTCACGATGAGGTGAACGGCCCGTAAAGCGGAACTGAAGACAGCGGAACCAAAGACGCCGAACGTACGGGATCCCGGGCAGAAGCAGGCGGTACGCTGGGCCGCCGAAAGGAGCGGCGCAGCGGCTCGAGATGCAGGTGGGCCACGCCCATCCAAGGGCTCCCGCCGTAGCGCCCACCGGTGCTCCAGGCAAGTCACCAGCAGGAGAGTGGGAGCGCAGCAACCTTGGAACTTAGGTACCGAAAGTAATCCGCGGCCCGGACGCGCCGCACCGCGCTGCAGGAGCATGGAGAGGCCCACTCCTTCGACGGCGCTCTAGACCAGCGCGTCGGTCTGGGCCACCACCGCAAACACGACACCGGTGATCAGGCCTCCAATCAGGAAGAGCAGCACACCGAAGGCCAGAGCTGTCGCTAGCGAGCTGGACAACCCTTTGCGCCGAAGCCACAGCACGAACGGACCGATGGCGGAGGCGAGGATGAGCGCCAGGAGCAACGGTATGACAACCAGCCGCAACTGGATGAGCGCGTAGACGGAAACAGTGAACAGGGCCAGCAGCAGGAGCTGAAGAGCAGTCAGTGCTGCCCGGCCCAGAGGCCTCTCCCAAGGGGTCGGTGCGGCGCTGCTGACAGGAGGTTCCTCCGCGGGCGGAAGTCCGGCCTGACTCGTTGGGCACTGCGGGAGCCGAAGGGCCATGGCAATACGGGGAAGGAGCGGAGTGGTGCCCCGGCCGGGCCGGAGACCGCTGCAGTGTCCCTAGGACAGGCGCGTGAGGTCATCCGCGGGTGACGCCTCCGATGCAGCAGAGGCATCGAAGGCCGGGACCCAGGCGCCCCGGGGAAGGTTCGCGGCGAGGATTATGGGCGGCGGCGAGGAACCTGATCCCAGGTGACCCTCGGCAAGGAGCGGAACTTGCTCGCCTGGATCAGAACCGCCCTCGCTTTCCTGGCCGGCGCAATCGCCGTGAAGGCTTTCACCTCCGGCCTCTTCCCCGGCGGGATCAGCAGGACGCCGGCGGTACTTCTGCTGGTTCTGGCGATGATGGTCGCCTCCGTCGCGGGCTTCCGTTGGTTGGGAATCGACGGTGCGATGCGGCATGAAGACCCCCTGCCCCTAGCCGTTCTGGTCCCTGTGCTTGCGGCAGGAGCGGCCGTGGCAGCGGGCATTGTTGTCATCTTCTTTCCGCTGTATACCGTCCTTGCGCTGCCGCTTCGCTGGAGACCCTTAAGAGGTTCACGCTTTGGGCGCCGCCCAAACCCGCATGTCAGCTTCCGGCTTCCCTGCGTACTGGTGATGATAAGCGCAGCATTTCACTACTTCATGGGGGAGTGGCGGGGTAGGTACACGGCTGTGGTGAGAATTTTTGACCCACCCGTCGCCGGGAGCGGGACTCGCCAAATACCAGGATCGGTGCTGTCATGGAACCAGACGCCCGGCTGGTTCTCTGAGGGGAGTGACGGTGAGCGGCACTAGTCCCGATCCGGTTTTGGCCCGGCAGGATCTGAGGAAGTCCCTGATCCTAATCGGCGGATTCACCGCCGCCCTGTGCTGGTGGATCGGTCTGACCGGTTTCGTCAACAGCGGCGGCGGCGCCGCCGTATTTTTCAGTGTTCCAGTTCTCTTGACCCTTGGAACGGTCCTGGCCGCGCGCAGGCGCAGACCCCGTGCGCCCAAACACCTCCGGGAACCCCGCCGCCGGCCGGCCGTCATCCGCCTTCGACAAGGACCCACAGGGTCCCTGACCATCATCGGGGTCTTCACGGCGGCCCTGTGCTGGTGGATCGGTGTCGTGGGATTCATCAATGCCGGCGGCGGCGCAGGCGTGTTCTTCACCATTCCGCTGCTGCTGACCCTCGGAACCCTCTGGGCCGCCCGTGACAGGCGCCCAAAGACTGCTCACCGACATTCCTAACCGGTAGGGGTCGTGCTCAGCGGTCCCTCGGCGGCCAATAGTGATGACGCTAGTTCCTCAACACCGTTGGCACGCCCGTGGGCTGCAATGTCCGCAGGTCGTTGCGAATGACCCGCGTGTCGCCTCGCGCCGTATGGTGCACTGAACGAGAGGTGGATCGCTGAGGGGGTGCTGGGGTGAAGGTTCGCTACTTCGTATTGGCCGTCGTCTTCGCTGGTGCTCAGAGCGTGACCACATGTACTCCCGAGGTCGCGTGGGCAAGTACGAGTCGACCGCGCTCAAGGTTCTGATCTCGGACGAGCAACGCGATGGGCGATCCGGGCCCGAAGCAGCATTCGTGGGCGTCCTGCTTGCTAGCAGGGACGAGTTCCTGCTAGCTCACGCCTCCGACGGCACGACCTACAACATCCAATTCCCCGCCGGCACCCACTTCAACGATGCAGGCGAACTCGACATGGGGTTCGATACGATCCCGCTGGGTCAGCAGGTCTCCCTAGGGGGCGGATAAAGCGAG
Organism: Arthrobacter melezitosi; assembly: GCF_054511055.1. Classification (NCBI taxonomy): domain Bacteria; kingdom Bacillati; phylum Actinomycetota; class Actinomycetes; order Micrococcales; family Micrococcaceae; genus Arthrobacter; species Arthrobacter melezitosi. Next base: position 31,791 of record NZ_JBTNDJ010000009.1, on the reverse strand, counting down.
GCGCCCGAGCTCACGGAATCCGTTCCGCCCGCGTGCAGATCGGGCGTCACCTTCATGGTTTACACGTCCTAAGGGCTCGGACCAACGCCCGTTGCAGGATCCTTTGGCGTCCGCGTTTGGTTACTCTCACCTTTATGGACGCTCCGTATCAACCGAACGGGACAGGCTTCGATGCCTTGGACGAACTTGATCAGGTCGACTGGAGTCAGTTGGAGCACTGCTACGGAAAAGGCGCCGTTTCACTGGGCGTCGCCGGGAACATGTCACCCGCCATCGCAGGCGACGTGTCGCGATCCTTGGCTGCGCTTCGAGCTGATTCTTCCCTGGCAATCAATGACGGACTCTACTCGAACATCTGTCATCAGGGCACGGTCTATCAAGCAACAGCCTATGCGGTGCCGTTCATCGCAGCGGTCGCGGGCGGTGATGTTCCGGACGAGATCCGTGTACCTCTGTTAGCGCTCCTAGGCGACATCTCGATCGGAGGGAGCCATATAGCCCCCGACGGATCTCACGCGGGCGCTCTCGGAATCCACGTGGACGCCCTCGTAACGGAAGCACTTGCCACTTCGATGGCACGCCTTTCATCGATCCAAACACCCAAGCTTGTCGCGCTGATCCAAACTATTCAGTCACTTCTTGTTCAATCGACCGACGCGCGCCGCGAGGCAGTCGAGTCCGCCATTGACTTCGCACTCACGCCGCTGGCCACACCCTAGGACCGACGTCCCCAGACCGTTCCGTCACCGCGACACTATTGCCGGCCGGCCGGGAAAAGCGAATTGCATGTGGAATTTGGCGCCCTTCAGTCGCGTATACCCTGCCCGAGAAAATGCCCGGTGAGGGTAGCCCACGCGCTGCACCGGGTGTTGGCGTCACATATGGGTCGAGGAGGCTGCCTACGGTCGCGTAGGGCGGTCCCGGCTTGGCAGGATGGGCGGGTGAGTGAAATGCAGCCAGCCCATCCGGCCGACATCTCCTCCACGGAGGCCGTCGCCGTCGCGGTACCGCACCCATGGCGGCGCTACGTCGCCCTGGGGGATTCCTTCACCGAGGGCATCGGTGACCCAAGCCCCGAGAGCATCGGCTGGAACCGGGGCTGGGCCGACCGGGTGGCCGAGGAGCTCGGCTGCGGCTGCAGCAGCTTTTCCTATGCGAACCTTGCGGTGAGCGGACGGCTGCTCCAGCAGATCATCGATCAGCAGGTCGGGCCCGCGCTGGCACTGAAGCCGGACCTCGTGAGCATTTCGGCCGGCGGCAACGACCTGCTGCGTCCTGGAGCGGATCCGGACCGGATGGCGGCCCGCCTCGATGCGGCTGTGCAGGACCTCGGCAGCGGCGGCGCGACGGTCGTGCTCTTCACCGGGCCGGACGTACGCGACACGGTCCTGGTGGGGATGCGCCCGAAGATGGCGGTCTTCAATGAGAACCTCCGCGTCATCGCCGCGCGGCACGACGCCGTGATCGCCGATATGTGGGCGCTGCGGCAGCTTTCCGATCCCCAGATGTGGTCCGACGACCGCCTTCACTTCTCGCCCCTGGGGCACCACACGGTGGCAATGATGGTCCTCGATACGCTGGCCGTGAACCACACCCTGGAACCGATGCATGCCAAGCCGCTTCCGCCGAAGACCTGGCGCATGGCCCGTACCGAGGATGCTGTCTGGGCCCGCGAGTACTTGGTGCCGTGGGTGCTGCGGCGGCTGCACAACCGCTCCGCGGGCGACGGGATCACCCCCAAGCGCCCGGAGGCGACGACGATTTTCGGCCCCTGCATGCCCCCTGGTGCAGGAATTTAGAAGGGCAGGAGAGCGGAACTACATCCACGCGGTGCACAGCGGAAAACGACTACCTGCCTTGAACAGCCCCTGTCCCTAACCACATTTCGTATCATTACCTAGCCCCATCCGCCCTCTATCGCGTCGACGAGGCCGACCCCGACGCCAATGTGCGCTACCGACCCGGAAGGGCACCATGAACACCGTCAAGCCCGTCGCAAGCCTCGCGCGAAAGGAGATCCCGTGTTAACGCAGGTCGCGGAGGGGGTGCTGGTCCACCAGAGCGAGCTCCTCCTGAACAACACCGTTGTCGTGCAGGGCCGGGCCGGCGTGCTGGTTATCGACGCCGGGATCACCGGCGAGGAGATGGCATGCCTCGCGAACGACCTTCGGGAGTTGGGCCAGCCCGTCGTGGCGGGCTTCTCGACGCATCCCGATTGGGATCACGTGCTTTGGGATGCCGCGCTCGGCGACGCGCCCCGGTATGCCACCTCCCGCTGCGCAGCCCTCTTGCGAGACCTGCGCTTGAACGGGGACTGGAAGGCCCGCGTCGTCGGAGGGCTGCCGCCGGAGATCGCAGAGGACACGCCACTGGACCTCTTCGGGCTGATCACGGGCCTGCCCGCCGGGACCGCGCAGATCCCATGGTCGGGCCCCGAGGTTCGAATCATCGAGCACCCGGCGCATTCCCCGGGGCATGCGGCGCTGGTGATCGTAGAGCGCGGCGTTCTCGTGGCCGGCGACATGCTCTCCGACGTGTTCATTCCGATGCTCGATGACTTCACCAGCACAAATGACCCGGTCGAGGAGTACCTGGTTGGACTGCGGATGCTGGAGGGCGTGGCGGACGAGGTGGATGCCGTCATCCCGGGTCACGGCTCCATCGGCACGGCCGGCCAGGTGCGCGCACGGATCGAACTGGATCGCGCGTACGTGCATGCCTTGCGCGACAGCCGTGATCCCAGCGACCCGCGCATCGGTCCCGCCGCTAGGCCCGGCTGGGAATGGGTGAGCGACATCCACGCCGGCCAAGCCCAGAGCGTCGCTCGGAGAAACGAACGCGACGGGCACCCCGGCTAAAGGCCGCTTACTGTGCTGAGCAGCACCTCGAGCACTTCGCTGAAGAGGATGCTCAACGCAGCCAGCACACCACTGCTGAAGCACACTTTCTGCGACGGGCTTTGTCGTCAACGGGCGCCTCGTTGCAGCCCGGAGGAGCTGTGCCGCGGGGCGCGATGACCGATGACCGGTGGCGGATCGAATGTCGATGCGCTCAGCTCGATGCGTTGCTTCGTCCTGCAAGAGAGGCGCCGCAGCCTTTCGATGCGGGGTGCTGCCGATTGGGGTGAGGTCCTCTGGCGGGGAGGATAGGGGGTGTGGACAGTGTCCACACTTTGGGTTTCGGACTGGGTCGTATTGGTGCCGGACTGATCCGGATTGCGGATGTTTACGGGGAATTGGCGGATTTCCGGGGCCTGGGGTGCGGTTCGAGTCCCACTTCGGGCACAAGTTTCCCTTAGTCAGAGGCTCTTTTGCTCTCTGGCTGTGGACAGCCGGCCCAATTCTGCGGTCCGGGTGCCGGTTTCGGTGGCCGGGTTGGGTTTTCCAGGGGTGGGGTGCCTCCTCTCTCTCGCGAAGCCCGGATTGGGCTTGCTTACTAGTTCATGGGGGAGCGGCGGGTTAGCTGCATGACTTTGGTGGGGGTTTTTGACCTGGTCATCCTACCCGTCGGGCCGCTCAGGCTAAGCGGCCGCTTCGAGTCAACGACTCATGAGTGCCGTCATCACGACCAGCCGCAGGCTGCGGCGACTTTGGGTTTGTTTGCAGGTGGCTGCAGAGATACGGGAATCGGTCAGATGGGATCCTGGGGCTGATCTGTAGACCCGTCATACGTCAATTAGCTCCAGCAGGTTTCGTCACCTCAAATCAAGCAAAGTCGGGGCCGTCCCCAACAGCCACAGGTAGAAGTAGCGTCCACCTAAATGAATAGAGGTCGGCTACTGACGATTCGATTGATGCGAGATTCTGGGGGTGGGGTCGCCGCTGACCGGTGTGCGGGCGTGGCAGGGCCTCAGTGGAGGTGGCTGCCGCCGTTGATGTCGACGGTTGATCCGGTGAGGTAGGCCGCGTCGTCGGACGAGAGGAACGTGATCACGGCGGCCACTTCCTCGGTTGTCGCGGTGCGTCCCAGAGGGATGTCTCTGGCCAGCGCGGCTTCCTGCTCGTCCGTGCTGCCTACACGGATGTTGGTGTCGACCGCCCCCGGGGTCACAGCGTTAACAGTCACCCCGCTGTCGCCGAGTTCCCGGGCCAGGGCTTTGGTGAAGCCCAGTATGGCCGCCTTCGCGGCGGAGTAGGGGACCTTCCCGAATACCCCGCCACCCCGCTGTGCGGAAACGGACGACATGTTGACGATCCGCCCCCATTCGTTTTCAAGCATCCCGGGCAGGAAAGCCTTGGAGACCAGATAAGTGCCGGTCGCATTGACGGCCATGACTTTGTTCCACAGATCCAAAGTAGTTTCGAGGAACGGGACGGGCGAGGTGATGCCGGCGATGTTGGCGAGAGCGCCTACCGGAGGCAGGCTTCCTGCAGACACCTGCTCGGCGACGGCCCGCGCGGCATGAACCACGGATTCCTCGTCGGCCACATCTATCAGGTGCCCAAAGGCAGGTACGCCGAATTCGTCACCGATCGCCGCTGCCGTCGCGGCTGACTTATCTTGATCGAGGTCGAGAATGACGACCGCCCAACCCTGCTTGGCGTAGCGGCGGGCGGTCGTGATGCCGATGCCCTTTTCCGAGGTGGCTCCCGTGATGACGGCGGTGCGCTGTATACCGGTCATGATGCTCCTTTGAATCCTTGTGTGTGCGGAACCGATCCGTAGTCAATATTTCCCAAGAACACACTGTCGACTGTTGACAGTGCAGTGTGCACTAGATCACACTAGCTGAATCACCTTGTTGACTGTCAACAGTGAATTCCCTTCCCAAGCAAACGAGGAGTCCCATGAGCAATGAAGCTCTCCAGATGCGAGGCCACGTCCATGGGACGAAGGATGCCCGCAAGGTAGCTGTCGGGTCAGGTGTTGGTGCAGTGATCGAGACCTATGACTTCATCGGGTTCGGTACGGCCGCGGCGCTGTACTTCGGGCCGGCGTTTTTCCCGGGTGCCGACCCTGTCACCGCTACCCTCGCGTCGTTCGCGACCCTCGGCGTCGGATTTGCTGCCCGCCCGCTCGGCGGCATCATCGGCGGCCACCTAGGGGACAAGGTCGGACGCAAGCCCGTCCTCGTAGCCTCCCTCATCATTATGGGGTTGGCGACTTTCGCCATTGGTCTGCTTCCCACCTACGCGACGGTAGGTATCCTCGCCCCGATTTTGCTGGTCGTCGTCCGCATCATTCAAGGCCTGGCCTTCGGCGCCGAATGGGGAGGCGCCATTCTGATGAGCTACGAACACGCGCCGTGGAAGTCCAAGGGCAAGTACACCGGCATCGTGCAGGCCGGATTCCCCGTCGGCCTCCTGCTGGCAAACCTGGTCTTCCTCTCCAGCGCCAACCTTATCGGCGACTGGGCCTGGCGGATTCCGTTCCTGGCCAGCATCGTTCTGGTCGCCGTCGGCCTCATCATCCGATCGAAGGTCCCCGAGTCACCGGTCTTTGAAGACGTGAAGGAACATGGCGAGATCGTCAAGAATCCGATCGTGCAGGTCATCCGTCAGGACTGGCGCAGCATCGTCCGCGGCATCTGCCTCCGCGTCGCCGAAACAGCCGGTTATGCGGTTGCTGTGACGTACATGATCTCCTACCTCAACACAACCGAGCTCGCGACACGGACAGAAACCCTGACCTCCCTCTGCGTGGCGTCATTCATCGGTATCTTCGCCACGATGGCATGGGCACGCCTGACGGACCGGGTGGGACGTCGTCCTGTCTACATCTGGTCCTGCGCCTTTGCCGTCCTGTTCGGCATCCCCATGTTCCTGCTCGCCAACACGGGCCTGTTCATCTGCGTGATGATCACCATCGTCATCTCCTACGCCGTCTGCCAGAACTCACTGGCCGGCGCGCAGGGCGCCTGGTTCCCCGAGTTGTTCCGAGCCAAGACACGGGCCTCCGGCGCCTCCCTGGCCTACCAGATCTCAGCCATGGTTTCCGGGTTCACCCCGTTCATCACCACCCTGCTGTACATCCAGCTCGGCTGGCTCGGCCCGGCACTCCTGTTCTCCACCTACGCCCTCATCGGTCTTATAGCGGCACTCATGACCCGCGAGACCTGGGGCCCGAAGGAACGCCAACTCGCCGCCGAAGCTGGCGAAGCCACTCCGCTCCCACAACACGTCTGAACGGAAGTCCCGGACCAGATTCATTGAGCCCGAACCCTCTGAGCCCCAACCTGCCAAGAAGGAGTCAGCTATGACCCTCACACCAGAAACAACGACAACGCTGCCGTCACCGGAGTTCACTGCCCGAGTGGTGGAAGTCGAGGAGTCGGCCTACCGCGCCCGCCAATACGCCCTGAACATGGGCGAAGTCCAAGGCCAGGGATACGTGGGCCAGGCTCTCGGATCCGCGGACATCTTCGCATCGGTGTACCGGGATCAACTGCGCTTCCGCCCGGAGGACCCCCACTGGGCCGAACGGGACCGTTTCCTGCTGTCCACCGGCCACTACGCCATCGGCCACTACGCCGCCCTGGCGGATGCCGGTATCGTTCCCATCACAGAGCTCGACACCTACGGGTCAGACGACTCCCGGCTCCCGATGTCGGGTATGGCGTCCTATACGCCCGGTATGGAAATTTCCGGTGGATCGCTCGGACACGGCCTGACGGTCGCCGTGGGAATGGCGCTGGGGATGCGGCTGCAGGGCTCCTCGGCCCGTATCTTCAACTTCCTGTCCGACGGCGAACTCGACGAGGGATCGACCTGGGAAGCAGCGATGGGAGCGCATCATCATCAGCTGGGCAACCTGACCGCACTCGTGGACATGAACGCCCTGCAGGCCGACGGTGCCACGAAGACCGTCCTCAGCATTGAACCGGCCGAGGAGAAATGGGCGTCCTTTGGCTGGTACACGCAGCGGGTGGACGGCAACAGTGCGCAGGCCCTCCTGACCGCACTGGACAATATCGCCGGCCGCACCGGGGCCACGGGTGAACCGTCGGTCATCCTGTGCGACACAAAGGTCGGAAAAGGAGTACCCCTGCTCGAGGAGCGGGAGAAGGCGCACTTCATGCGCATCGAGGAACACGAATGGCAGATCTGCCGCGAGCAGCTGACCGCAGGATACGAAGGAAAGGCTTCAGCATGAGCACCACCAGCGAGGCTCCCGACACCGCAACAGCCACGAAACCGAAGTTGAAGACCTCGGCGATGATCGCGTCCTTCGCCGATCGCGGCCAGAAGACCGCATCCGCGCCATTCGGCCATGCACTCGTCAAAGCAGCCGAGGCCGATCCGCGCATCGTCGGACTCACGGCAGACCTCGGCAAGTACACCGACATGCACATTTTCGCGAAGGCATTTCCGGACCGGTTCTTCCAGATTGGCATGGCCGAACAGCTCCTCCTCGGAGCGGCCGCCGGAATGGCCGAGACCGGGCTGGTCCCCTTCGCCTCGACCTACGCTGTCTTCGCTGCCCGCCGTGCCTACGACTTCCTGTGCCTGGACATCGCAGAGCCGAACCTGAACGTCAACGTCGTCGGCGGCCTGCCGGGTCTGACCACCGGGTACGGTCCCAGCCATCAGGCCACCGAAGACATGGCGATCTTCCGCGGCATGCCTAACCTCACCATCATCGATCCGTGCGACTCGGTCGACATCGAGCAGGCCGTTCCCCAGCTCGCGGCGTCGCCCGGACCCAGCTACCTGCGGCTCCTGAGGGGCAACGTGCCGACGGTGCTCGACGAGTACGACTACACGTTCGAACTAGGCAAGGCCAAGCAGCTCCGCCCCGGCGCCGACGTCCTGTTCATTTCGAGCGGACTGATGACTATGAGGGCTCTGCAGGCGGCGGAGCATCTCGCTGCCCATCATGTCGACGTCGCCGTCGTCCACTCGCCGACGATCAAACCCTTCGACACGGCCACGATCCTCGGTGAACTGCAGCAGGACCGATTGGTGGTCACCCTCGAGAACCACACCGAGGTCGGCGGACTGTTCGAAGCGGTGGCCGGTGTCGCCGTCCGACAGGGCAGCGGGCGGCGCATCATTCCTGTCGCACTTCCCGATCGTTTCCTCGATGCCGGTGCGCTGCCTACGCTGCACGAGAAGTACGGGCTGTCCACCACCCGCATCGTCCAGAAGGTGCTTGGGGAACTGTCCTGAAAGGGAACCCCGGGTGGCTCCTGTGCGAGGTGGGGTTCTATGCGTAAGATCGTCTTTGTCGACAGCTATCTGTCAACAGTCCCCCACTGAAGGGCGCGATACGTCATGACGGCAGCACCACCTCTCATTCTTGGAGGGCTGGAGAAGACCAACCTGCGCCAGCAGGCGCTCGCGGCCCTCCGTCGTGCCATCACCACGGGGGAGCTGCCTCCCGGCACGCATCTCGTCGAGACCGACCTGTCCGACCGACTGCAGATCAGCCGCGGAACCCTCCGGGAGGCAATGCGACAGCTCCAGCAGGAAGGACTCATCGCGGCAGGAGCGAGGGGCCGGCTCGCGGTGCGGCACCTCGACACCGCCGACGTCCGGGACATCTTCGAAGTGCGGTCCGCCCTCGAATCACTGGCCGCACGATCCCTGGCGGACCGGGAGGACCGGGATGAAGCCGTGAGGGAACTCGAACAGCACATCCGGCACATGGAGGACACAAGCGAGGGGACCCTCGACGAGCGTATTCAAGCGGACCTGGACTTCCATCACGCTCTCTGCACGCTGACGGACAACGGGACACTCGTGCACACATGGAAGTCCCTCGAGGGATCCATCCGTATGAGCATCATGTATGCAGGCGTCGACCAGGCGGTCAGCAACATGAGCGCCCACCGCCACGTGGGCATCGTCGAAGCCATCAAGACCGGAAATGCCGCGCACGCCATACGCGCGGTCGAAGACCACATGAACGAGACAACGCAAAGCCTCATTGGGAACGGCTCGTAGCTCCAACTACTTGCCGGACCACATCGATGAGACCGGCCCGGGAAGAGGAGCAGGACATGTTTCCAACAATTTTTGTAGCAAACCGCGGAGAAATTGCAATTCGGGTTTTCCGCGCCGGCCGGTTCAGGCGATGACGAACGGTCGCTGACTTGCGGGCTCAACGAATCGTCGTGGTCGGAGACAGTATCGCTCACGGTTATGGAGTCGAACAGGGTGCGGGCTGGAGTGGATTGCTGCGACGGGAGCACTCGTTCCAAGATCCCGATAACAACCGCTTCTACAATTTATCGAAACCGGGCATCGGTTCAGCTGAAGTGCGCAGAATTATTCAGCGGGAAGTTCCCCTGCGAAACCCCGACCTTGTGCCGGTGGCTTAGGGCATCAACGACACGAGGCGGATAGGGTCGTCGTCCGGTCCATTCCCCATGGACCTGGACCAGTGCGTCGAGCTCTTCACCGCCAATATTGAAGACATTCGAGCGATTGGTAGCGACGTGCACACGATCGGTCTGATCAGCCCGGACACATCCCGCACAATGCCGCTCCTGGGAGCCTATTTCGGTTACGATCCGGCACTGGAACTCAAGACGCGCTTGACCAACGTGTGCAGACAATTGGCTGTACCGCGGGTTCATCAGTGGAATTACTTCGACCATCACCGAGACCAACTCATCGATGGACTACACCCCGACAGCGGGGGACATCAAGCGATCTACCACGCAGTCAGCCAGAATCTCAACTAACAAGGACGGCGCGCCTGGCTCGACCGCTGCGCATCATCCAGACGACCTTGGATAGCAAGTCTGGAGGAAATACATCGGTACCGTCCGAATCGGCGATCCTTCAGTGGGCACTTTGCGGGATTCTCCGACACTCTGTGTTCGCTCCTCGCCTTGATGTTCGTGGCGTTCGTGATGAAGGGCGCCCACAGTGCGCACAAGAAGCGGTCGCTCTCGCTCACTAGTCGGCTCGGCCGTCCGTTGGCAGCAACCCCGACGGGCCGGGCGAGGGAGCTACCTTTCGGAAGTCGATCGACGCTGCAGTCCTCAAGCCGTCCGGTTGGACCTGTATGTGTGCCTTGGTTTCGGATCACGGAACCTCTTGTCGAGTTAGTCGCACGCGTCGCAGATACCGGTGGCTGGGAGCTCATAGCCGCATGAACCGCAGACGGGACGCTCCCTGGACTCCGCCTGCATCGCCAGTGTCCGCAGACATTGTGCATCACCGACCGATGACAGGCACCGAGAAGTGTCTACAGGGACCGCGTCCTCTTGGTCAGCGACTGGAGGGCACGTACGAGTGTGGCCCCGAATCTGCTCGGCAGGTCGCGGTTCGCCGGGTTGCTTACCGGTTCAGCTGGTGTGGCCGGGATTAGTAGTATCTCGCCTGGGGGAGGTCGATGCCGCGCCGGAATGTGCGTTGGCCGCCGCGGGGTGAGGTAGGGCTGGCGGGTAGAGGACGTCTTCGCGGCTGTAGTGCCCCACGACGTCGAACCATCGCTTCGCGGCGAGGGTGCGGCTCAGGTCGATGTCTGCGATCACGATCCCTTCTTCATCATAGAGAGGACCTGCGATAGCACGGCCATCAAGGGGTTCAAAGATCGCCGCTCCACCTCGTCCGAGCGCCGGACCGTTCTCGGGCAACCGAACCGGGAAGTCATCGGGAAACGCAGAGCGAGGGATGTATTGCGGGACTGAGACCACGAAGGCGCCGGATTCTATGGCGATGTGACTCATCGTGGAAATCCAGCCGGCGGAATCATCAGCCGTCGGAGCCGCCCAGATCTGTACGCCCTGACGATAGATTTCATATCGGGCCAGAGGCATGCGGTTCTCCCAACAGATCAATCCTCCAACTCTTCCCAGAGTGGTTTCGATGACGTTCAGGTCATGTCCGTACCCGACGCCGTGGAAAAGGCGTTCGTGCATCGTAGGCATCAACTTCCGATGTTTCCAAAGCAAACCCTCAGGACCAAGCAGGATCATGGTGTTATAGAGACTTCCGGGCCTGGCGGATTCCCGTTCGTTCACTCCCAGCATGCAGTACATGTCATGGGTGGCACACGCCTCAATGAAGCGGTCGATGTGCGGTCCGGGGACGTCGACGGAGTTCGCCCAGAGGCGGGTCCACAGTTCATCGAATCCGTCGAATCGGGCCGCTTCATGGGCCCAAACCTCTGACGGGTACAGCGGTATGAAGGTTTCGGGGAACACCGCGAGCTTCACACCCTGGCCAGCTGCCTCTCCCAGGAGACGGAGCGCCTTGGATACCGATGCCTCCGCCTCCAGGATTACCGGAGCGGCTTGGATAGCAGCGATGCGCACAGTTCCTGCGGACATGACTCAACGGTGGCATGCACTTCCGCGCCTCGTCAACAGTGCGGCGGTTCATATGCCGGCCGGCTAGGACCTAAAGGCACGGACCTGAACCTCCACGGCGAAGCGGACCTCGACGGGGTAGCCGCCGAACTCAACGACCGGCGGGGGACACGGCTCGATGAAGGTGGGGGGTGTGCCTACTGTACGACGAGGTTCAGGGTTATGTCGTTAGGAGCGAAGCAGCAGGCGGAGGCCGTGCACTCGAGGTGAATAGTCTGATTTGCGGTGGGGACTGGCTTGCGGGTGATGTGTTAGCAGGAGAGATCAGAGACTTCATCTTCGCGGCGCATTTCACTCTTTTAGTGATCACCGATATCTGCACAGTAGGGGCAGTGCGTCTGAAGCGTCGGGATGGCACCTGGCCGATTCGGCGAAGCGAGAGAATCTGTCATGCAGCTGTCGGCCGCTCGGATCATGAATGGTTTGAGGGGAGGTGACGTCGTGATGGAGAGTCTGGAGACCGTGCATGGCGTGCGGAGTGCGGAGTGCGGCGTGCCCGGGACTCGGTAACGAGCGCGTGCGCCAGGGGTCACGGCCGCGGCTGAATCACTCCGCCAGGATCGGATTATTTACGGCGAAGAAGCGCCGCACCCTGTCAGTGCGGGGTGCGGCAGTCTTGGGGAAGGCCACTGGTCGGGAAAAGCGGGGGTGTGGACAGTGTCCACACTTTGGGTCTCGGATCGGGTCGTACATCGGTCGGACTGGCCCGGATCGCGCATGTTTCCTGAGGAGCCCAGTATCCGCAAGGGCTGGAGTCCGGTTCGAGTCCCACTTCGGGCACATGTTTCTCCTAGTCAGAGGCGGTTTTGCTCTCTGACTGTGGACAGGTGGCCCAATTCTGCGGTCCGGGGGCCGGTTCTGGTGGCTGGGCTGGATTTTCCTGGGACCGGGTGCCGCCTTTCTGTCGCGAAGCCCGGGTTGGGCTTCCTTGCGTTCATGGGGAGCGGCGGGGTAGCTGCATGACTGCGGTCAAGGTTCTTTGGCCTGGTTATCCTCCCCGCACTGCTGTTCAGGACAACTAGCCCAGTCAGCTCTTTCTGGTTGGGAGTCGAGCAATCCTCATCGTCCCCCTCATACGCCACCGTCGTGCATATTGGTCCAGGCCGTTTCCAAATGGGGCATGAGTCCGAACAGCCACAGGGCTCCGCTAGCCGCCAGTGTGATTGCCACCGTCGTGTGCAGGATGAGCCAGGATGTCGTGGTCCTGCCCGGTCATCATGAGCACGGCGATGCCCGCAAACCCGTGTGCGGCCAGGACAACGCTGATCGACGTGTCGGGCACCTCGGCGATTCCGAGAATTGGAGCGATGTGGGTGTAGGACTGAAGTGCCATCACCACTCGTTCGATCAGCGCCGTCGCCAAGCATGGGCGTTAAGGAGCTGACGCCGTCGCCATGAGACCTGCGGCGTAGGATGCGTCTATCCAGCAATATCTGCCCGTTCATGCCAGAGGAGACCATGATGTTGCAAATCAGCGAGATGGACGACCGGGTCACCTTGAACAGCCAACTTTCCAATGAAGTGGGGCCCGTCGTTCTCATCAACACCTTCCGGGTCGCGACAGAAGACGCCGACCAGCTGCTAGACGCTTGGGCTGCCGATGCCGCCTACCTGAAGACTAAACCGGGCTTCATCTCCACCCAGCTGCACCGAGGCATCGCCGGAAGCGGAGTGTTCCTCAATTACGCCATCTGGGAGTCGGTTGAGGCCTTCCGCAACGCCTTCGGCGATCCGCACTTCCAGGCCAAATTTGCCCAGTACCCCGACTCAACAGTTGCCTCGCCCCACCTCTTCCAAAAGGTGGCGGTGTCGGGAATCTGTGTAGACCGGTAGTCTCCAGCAACGCGGGGGAGGGTGCAGCCCTCCCACAGCCCGCGATCCAGCCAGCTGCCCGCAAGACGGCGGAGTCGCTGTGACTGGCGGGGGCGGACGACTGAACCTCCTCCTCGGTGACGGGGAGACGTCGGAAGCGCACTGTGTCGCCGGCGTTGGCTACTGCCCGCCAAAAGTGCGCGAGCTGATCCAGCATCTGGAGCTCGACCGTGGCCGGTACCGTCAGCCAGGACATCTGAGCGCGGAGCGAGCTGGGAACATAGGTTTCCCTCCCGCGTGCCGCGCATTTGGAATGCAACCAGACCCCCAAAATGAAGCCAGGGCACCATTCATCCTGGGGCACCCTCAGCAACCACAGCACCTATCAGCAAAGCCAACCGTCATGCAGAGAGAAGCACAGAATGACCGTGAACAAGAGCTCCCGATCAGGGTCCATCCCTGTCCATTTCGAAACACCTCGTCTTCGCGTCCGCCCGTTTGTTGCGGCGGACGCTGGTGCCTTCACCGCCTATCGAGCCCATCCCGACGTCGAGCGGTACCAAAGCTGGAGCAATTACACCATCGAACAGGGCCGAGCCCTGATCGACTCAATGCACGACGCCCTGCCGGGCGTACCGGGGCAGTGGTACCAGTTCGCCCTCGAGGAGCGCGAGGGCGGCGCCCTCATTGGCGACCTCGCATTGAAGGTCGATGACGCCGAACCGAGTATGGCCGAATTGGGGTTCACCCTCGCGCCCAAGTATTGGGGGAACGGCTATGGCGTTGAGGCAGTTCAGGGATTGCTCGGCTACGCCTTTGGGACACTGCACCTCCGCCGCCTCACCGCGGTCACCGACGCCCTCAACTATCCCGCGGCCCTGCTTCTCGACCGGGTGGGGATGCGGAGGGAGGCGTATTTCCAGGAGAACATCTTCTTCAAAGGAGCATGGGGAAGCGAGTGTGCTTTCGCGATACTGGACCGGGAATGGGCAGCTGAGTGCGGGGTCGAACTGGATCCGCTGATGGGCAGCCCGGTTTAGCTGGGTATCTGCTGAAACAGCGCGTCCCCATGATCGATGACTTCATCTCCAGCCTCCGGCGGGTCTGCACCGGGGATTCGGTCATCGACCCCTCCCTAGTCCAGGAACTGCTCCTCGCCCGTCGTGTTTCCACACCGCTCGACGCGCTCACCGCCGGGAGCGGGACGTGCTCTCCCTGATGGCCGAGGGGTGCTCCAACCAGGGCATCGGCCAAGCCCTCTACCTCTCCGAGGGCACCATCGAGAAACACGTCCATCACATCCTGGATAAGCTCGATCTGGGCACCGCCGGTGTTGCCAGCCACCGCCGGATCCTCGCCGTGATCAAGTTCCTCGACACGGTCTAGCCCGCCCGAAAGGGGTAGTGCCCGAGGCCGTAACCCCCGCCGCTTTCAGGGATCTGCTGAGCCAGACGGTCGGTGATGCGTGCGGGCCCCCGGCAGTTGCGGGAGGTAAGTCCGAAAGTGCTCGTCGACGGCGGTGGATCACTCTCGGGTGTCTCCTGGGCGGAATGTGAGTGGCCGCTCCAAGGTGAAACCCTGATGTAGCCGAGCGGGTTGCGCGAGATTATTGACGGAAAGGTCAATTAGCTCCATACTTATCTGATGGGCAGGCCACGCAAGTTCCTCGAAGCCGACGTCATCTACTCCGCCCGCAGGGCCTTCACGGATAATGGCTACTCCGGCACCACCCTCGATGCCCTGAGCGGGGCGACAGGCTTGGGAAAGCAAAGCCTGTACAACGCATTCGGCGGTAAGCGCGAACTCTTCCTGCGGGCCTTGAGCTCCGACACTGGAGACGCGGTGGCGGCCCTGAATGAAGCACTGGGCGACCTGACAGCTACTCCGCTGGAGCGGATCCGGGCCTACCTAATAAAGCTCGCGATTACCCTCAGCGATGGCAATGGCGGTGGAACCCTTTTCACCAAAGCCGCAGTGGAAATAGGCAGCCGGGACAGCGATGTGTCCGACTCCGCCCTGCAGGGTTTCCGTGACCTTGAGCAGATCTACCACCAGTGCATTCAGGATGCGCAACGCTGCGGGGAGGTCGATCCAACCCTCGATCCTGCGCCACTGGCGTCCTTCTTCCTCGCCCTGACGCGGGGAATGGAGGTCCTGGGCGCGGCTGGCGTCAATAGGACTGAACTGACGGCTATTGCCTTGACCTCGCTCCGCATCCTGTCCGCGCCGGAACGCAGGCCGGACTAACCGGCAGCCGGACACGCCTCCAAAGCCCTCACGGATGGCTGGACCCTGGAGCAGTCAGCGACCCTCGAGGAGTTCAGCGACGACGAGGTGACAGTGAAGCGGGCTGGCTCGAAGACTCGACCTCCGCGCTCATCGCCTGCACAGCCGCAACCGCGCGCGGGCGCGTCACCGCGATTCGACAGCTCCCACTGAAGCTCGGCAAGCACCGCTGTCTACTCCGTGACCGACTGTGCATGGAACGTAAAGTCAGAGGCGGTTTTGCTCTCTGGCTGTGGGCAATCCGGCGCAGTGTGCGCGGTCGGGGTGCCGGGTTTGGTGGCTGGGGTGCGGTTTCCCGGTGGCAGGGTGCCTCCTTCTCCCGCGAAGCCCGGTTCGGGTTTTATAACTACTTCAAGGGGGGGAGCGGCGGTGTGAGTGCATGACTGCGGTGAGGGTTTTTAACCCGGTGCCGTGCAAGGAAGAGCCACCTGCGTCTCTGCATAATCTCCCGTGGCCGGACGGGTGAGCAGTGCTGAGTTTGGATGAGTTGCCTTACGCAGTTGGAGCTCTTCCCTTGTCGGGGAGAGCTCCAACTATTGAACCTGGTCGCGTACTCGCGCTATTGAACCTGGTGGCTTATTCGCGGTGTTCTCGAGGCAATCAGGGCCGTTCGGGCTGTTCCACGGTGGAGCGCTGCCCGAATCCCGCTGGATATTTAGACCTGGGTTTCCCCGCCGTCTGCGAACAGTTCGGTGCCGGTGACGTAGCTTGCCTGATCCGAGGCGAGGAACAGCACGGCGTTGGCGATCTCGGCCGGCTGGGCGAGGCGTCCGAGCGGGACGTTTCCGGCCATCGCATCGAGCATGTCCTGTGTCTGGCTGGGGTCGGGGGCGAGTCCGGTCAGGCCGGGGGTCTCGGTGGGGCCCGGGGCGATCGTGTTGACCCGGATGTGGCGGCCGGCGAGCTCGGCCGCCCAGGTGCGCGTGAATGAGCGCAGTGCTGCCTTTGTTGCGGCGTAGACGCCGAACGCAGGGTTTCCCTTGCTTGCCGCGTTCGATCCCGTGATGATGACGGAGGCGTGATCCGCGAGCCTGGGCAGCGCCTTCTGCACCGTGAAGACCGTCCCCCGCACGTTGACGCCGAAGGTCTGGTCGAACGCCTCGGGGGTCAGCTGCTCAAGGGTTGCGAACCCTCCGCCGCCGGCGTTCACGAACAGGACATCCAGGTCCTTCCCGTTGGATGCCACAACGGAGAAGATGCGGTCGAGATCGTCAAGATCCGCGACGTCGCCCCTGATTCCTGTCGCCCTATCTCCCAGTGCGGCGACCGCGGCATTTAGTTCCGCCTCGCGGCGGCCGGTGATGAAGACCTGCGCTCCCTCCTGGACGAAGCGCTGGGCGGTGGCGAAGCCGATGCCCGATGTCCCTCCGGTGATCAATGCGGTTTTGTTCTCAAGCTGTCCCATGGCGGGCCTCTGTTCTTCTAATAGGACTTGGATGTCTCATCGTAGATTGTTTTTGTCGATATGGTCAATTATGGACATGGCATGCGGTCGCGAGTGCGTTTTCCTCCCGGGCGTCAAGGGGTTATCTCGCCGGGGAGGCGTGCGGGGTGCGGGATGTTTTGATGGCGCGGAGGGTGAGCTGCGCGGCGACGACGAGGAGCAGCAGGCCAAAGAGAATGCCGGACAACCGCGCCGGCAGGGCCAGAGCGAGTGCAGCGCCCGGTATGGAAGCGGCCGTTGCGGCCACCCCAACGATGAGGCCGGCTCCAACGTCGACGGTGCCGGCCCGCCAGTTGGCGGCCGTGCCGATGGCACTGGTGGGGATCATGACCAGTAAGGAGGTGCCTTTGGCGATGAGGTCGCTGGCGGCGAAAATTCCGATCAGGGCCGGTACGACGATGATTCCGCCTCCGATTCCGAACAGGCCAGAGAGTATCCCCATGGCCAGGCCGAGCACGGCATAGCCAAGGGCGACCAGCGCGGAGAATTCAAGGCTTTCTCCGCGGACCGGCGAGACCAGGACCATGCGTGCTGCGACCAGGAGGATGAAGACGATGAACATCCAGCGCAACCACACGATGGGGATTCTTTTGAGGAGGGCGCTTCCGAGCAGCGCCCCGACGATGCCGCCGATGGCGATGAAGAACCCCGCGAGGAGGTCAATCTCACCGGCGAGCAGGTAGGTGGTGGAGCCCACGACCGATGCCGGTACGATCGCGGCAAGCGAGGTCGCGGCGGCCGAGCGCTGGTCGAAGTTCGCCAGGGCCATCAGCAGCGGCACCATGATGATTCCGCCGCCGATGGCGAACAGGCCGGACAGGAGCCCTCCCACCACTCCGACTCCAATGAGAACGATCCAGAAGCCCGTCCCCGCCACACTGGGCGCCGGCGGGGAACCTTCCTTCACGCCACTCATTTCTCTCCTCAGTTGGGCGGATGCGCTTGGAGTGGCCGTCGTTCAGTTCCAGGCGAAGAGTGCGGGCTGCTGGCCGGCCAGATCCGGGTCGGCGTAGACATGCAGGCGGCTGATCAGCTGGCCGCGGAACTCGAAGACATTGCAGAAAAGACCGCTGCTCCGGGCGTCACCGGGGAAAGGCACTCCGGAGGCGAGCATGCCCGATTCCGCTCCTTCGACAACCACGCGGTTGTCGCTGGAGGTAAAGGTCATGCGGGACTGTGGGTGATCGAACGAGGTCACGGCCGAGGTCAAGCCGACGAGAAACGGAACGATCTCCGCTTTCCCATGCGCGAATCCAAACTTCGGGAAGAAGATCTCGGTGTCATCGGTGAACATATCGAGCAGGTTGGGGTCACCGGAGTCGACTTTCCTGAAGTACTCCATGGCAAGAGCAATCCGCTCCGCCGCACTGATCTGGTCCTGATCCATAGTGATGTGCCTTTCAGTTCCTGCGTTCAGGGGAGCCCACACCTGTTCCCGGTCTCGTGGGCTGGTTGCTGAGGCCTCGGGACCGGGTGGAGGATGCTGGGGGAGGTCCGCTCTAGTTGCTTCCGGTGCCCAGCGCCTTCTGAAGCGAGCGGATTGCCTGCTCGATGGCGGCGGTCGTTCCCTGGGTGACGCGTTCGGGGTTGAGCATCATGAAGTCGTGGGTGACGAAGTTGTAGCGGACGCTGGTGGTGGGCACCCCGGCTTCGACGAGTTTCGCCGCGTAGGCCTCGCCCTCGTCCCGGAGCGGGTCGTTTTGGTCCACGAGCAGCAGGGCCGGCGGAAGCCCTCGAAGGTCCTCGAGCGTGGCCCTCAGCGGTGAGACGGTGATCTCCGAGCGACGGCTGACGTCGGGGAGGTAGGCGTCCCAGAACCAGGCCATGCTTCTGGCTGTCAGGAACGGTCCGTCGGCGAAGGTGCGGTAGCTTTCGGTGTCCTGGCCGGCGTCCGTGACCGGATAGTACAAGGACTGGTGGACGAAGGTCACGTCACCGCGCTGCTTTGCGAGCAAAGTCAGGGCCGCGGTCATGTTGCCGCCGACCGAGTCACCGGCAACGGCCATGCGGGACCCGTCCAGGCCCTCCGTGGCGCCCTGCTTCGTGACCCACTGCGCGGTGGCGTAGGCCTGCTCGATGGCCTTCGGGTACTGGGCCTCGGGGGAGCGGTCATATTCCACGAAGGCCAGGGCGGCGTTGGCCCCGGCGCACAGTTCCCGGATGAGGCGGTCGTGGGTGCCGGAGTTGCCCAGGATCCAGCCGCCTCCGTGGACGTAGAGGATCACCGGCAGCGTCCCGGTGGCGCCCACGGGTTTGATGATGCGCACCTGTACGTCTCCGACCTCGGCCGGGACGGTGATCCATTTGTCCTCGCCGATCTCGACCTTGTCGACCGGGGCTGCCTGGAGGTCATCGAGCAGTTTGCGGGCACCTTCGACCCCCAGGTCGGCCAGAGCCGGTGGCTGGGCGGTGGCGTCGGCGATGATCTGGGCACCTGGTTCGAGCACTACTTTGGACATGGTGGTACCTTTCGGGGCTGCTGCATGGATGGATGATGTGCACTGAGGTTCATTCGGCACGTTCCGGTGCGGGGTAGTTGGTGACCAGTGGCTGGTCCGCTTCGACGAAGTAGGTCGAGAGCATTCTCGTGGTGACCGAACCGACGTTCACCGCGTTGTGAATGGCCCCTGGCGGAATAAGGAAGGGGCTTCCGGCGTGGAGCTCAAGCGGGGGCCTGTCGTCGAACTCCATGGACACGTCTCCGCGGATGATGTAGCCCACTTCGGGCCCAGGATGGCTGTGCCGGCCGGAGGAGGTGCCTTCGGGGATTTCCACCAGGGTCTGACGGATCCTCCAGCCCTGCACCGGACTGGACGCATCCTGCAAACTGACCCGGGTCAGAGCCGGCTTGGCCTCTTGTGCTTCGGCCATGTTCCTAATCCTTCTGAGCTTGGCAGCTCGTGTTGCCCGGTTATCCTCTTACTGGCGGCGGCCGGTGGTCGCGGCGGCGGCTTCGCGGATGAGGTCAACGACCTGGGCTGCCTCGGGAATCGCCACCGTGTGGGAGCCGCCCTGAAGCTCGATCGTTTTCCGTGACCCGGCGCGCTCGGCCATGAAACGGTGGGCGGCGGCCGGGATGTTCCGGTCCTCGGCACCGAAGAGGAACCATGAGGGCACCGACTTCCACGCCGGCTCTGTGGAGGCCTCCGAGAAGGCGGCCTCCAGGATGGGGCGCTGGCCGACACCCATCACCGCGGCGACCTCCGCCGGGGAATCGGCCGCGAACTGCGCGTGGTAGCGGCTCTGCATGATGTAAAGGTCCCTGCCGCCGGGGACATCCACCGCAGCGAGCGTGTCCCCGAGGGTGGAGCCTTCGAACTTGTTGGCAAGCTCCCCGGGGGTCTCTCCTTCCTCGGGTGCGAAGGCGCCGATAAACACCAGGGCTTTCACGTTGGGGTTGCCGGTGCCGCCGCCGCTGATGACGGTGCCGCCGTAGGAGTGCCCGACCAGGATGATCTCGCCGGTGATGTCGGCCAGCAGGGCCCGGAGGTATTCGGAATCGACGGTGACCCCGCGCAGCGGGTTCGCGACGGAGATCGCCGGGTAGCCCTCGGCCAGAAGCGGGCTGATCACCGCGTTCCAGCTCGATGAATCCGCGAACGCGCCGTGGACGAGCACGACGGTGGGCTTGGCGGGGGACGGTTCGGTGATGCTCATGATGTTCTCCCTTGTGCAGTGAGCACGGGTGCCGTGCCCACGCGGGCCTTTGACAGCTCAAGTCTCGTCCGTCGTTTCCACCGCCGCGCCGGGGATACCCGGAGTAATGCTCTGGTAAACCCCCCTGCAGAAGAGCAGACTGAGTGGGAGGCTGGGGGATGGCCCAATTCGTGCTCGTCGTCGATGATGATGAAAGGTTTCGGGACTTGGCCAGAAGACTGCTCGAGAGCTGCGGGTACGCGCCAGGGGGCGATGCTGGCAATATGGCCGAGGCATTGCGTTGTGCCGCCGCCTCGCGACCAGACGTCGCACTCGTCGATATTGGGCTTCCTGACAGCGACGGCCTGGAACTGAGCCGGCAACTCACCGGAGCACCGTACCGGGTGCGGGTAGTGCTGATTTCCGCCGATAGCGACGCAACCTCGGCTGAGGGAGCCGCCGCGGTCGGGGCGGACGGGTTCATTCCGAAAAGCGAGTTGTCGTGCTCGACGCTTCGGTCGATCATCGGCGACGGGTAGGGAAGGTTGGTGAGTTCACCCGCACCGTCCCCGGTCCGCGTTGCCGTCGGAGAGGACGATGTACTCCTCCGTGAGGGAGTGACGCGGGTGCTCCTGGGTGCAGGACTGGATGTCGTCGCTTCGACCGGGGATGCGACCAAACTTCTCGCCATGACTTTGGCGTTCCGTCCCGATGTCGTCATCGTCGATGTTCGAATGCCTCCACATCGCGGTGACGATGGCCTGCGTACCGCCATCGAAGTCCGCAAACGCCTGCCCGGTACGGGAGTGGTGCTGCTGACGCAGTACTGCGAGCCCGAATTCGCGATCGACCTGATTGGTGATCGGCCGCAGGGCGTCGGTTATCTACTCAAAGAACGTGTGGGGGACGTCGACGATTTTGTAGCGGCGGTTAGACGAGTTGCCCATGGAGGAAGCGCCCTGGATCCCGAGGTTGTCACACGGATGCTGCGGCCGCGCTCTGTGCCTTCCGAGCTCGCTGACCTCACCGACCGCGAGCGCAGCGTCCTGGCCCACATGGCAGAGGGTTTATCGAATCGAGGCATCGCCCGTGCTCTTCTCATCAGCGAAGCGGCTGTCGAGAAGCACGTCACGGCCACGTTCCGGAAGCTCGGGCTCGCACAGCAGACCGATGGCCACCGCCGGGTGCAGGCCGTACTCCGCTACCTCGCCGCTCAGGGCCCCTGATCATGAGCCCGTCCGAGCTTCCAGTTCCCGATCATGACCTCGATGGGTTACAGAGACTAGCCAGCGAAGGGCGCTCTCTCCGCGACATCGCTGACCTCGTTGCGAGAGCGAGCCGCACAGAAGATGTGTTCCAAATGGCAGCGATTGAGGCATCCCGGCAACTCGATGGTGACGCAGTCACCATCACTCGATACACCGCCGTCGACGAAATCACGGTCGTGGCCGCCCATGCCGGCCCGACGCCGATCGGCACCCGCATAAAGTTCGGACCGGATACCCAGCCGTATCGCGTACGCCAGCAGAAATGCAGCGTGCGTGTCGATGACTTCAGGCTCGAGGTTAACGCCGCTCTCGCCGAGAAATATGGGCTTCGGGCGTGCGTTTCAGTACCGGTGATCATCGAAGGCGTCGTCTGGGGTGCATTCTCAGCCACCTCACTGACCGGACCCCTACCCAGGCGTACTGAAGACAGACTTGAGAGCTTCGCTCAACTCGTTGTTACGACGATCGCCAACATTGAGGCTCGGGAGGAACTGCGTGCTATGGCCCAGCACGATCTCGCGATCCGACTGTTGGCCGAGCAATCAGTCACTGGCACCTCATCCGAGAGGGCGCTGATCATGACCGTGGATCACGCGCTCACCCTGCGAGGCGTGGCGCGGGCATCGATCAGTCCGCCCCCGATGAGACTTCCATCACCTCCAGAAAGCTCGACCTCGACAGCAAAGGACCATTTATCCCTGTCCTACCCCATCCAGACCGACGAGCGCACCTGGGCGTATCTCGAGATTGAAGCGCAGACTCACCCACTAGCCGACACAACCAGTGCACGGTTAAGGAACCTCGCGCAGGTCGCCGGCCAGGTCGTGTCCGCGATCCTGACCCGCCTGCACCTGCGCCACCTTGCCGAGGAGCAGGCAGCACTTCGCAGGATTGCCGAGCTCATTGCAAGCGGCGCAGCTCCGTCGAACGTCTTCCATTCCATCGCGACCGAACTATCCCTCCTGCTCGATGACACGCCGGTCGTGATCGTGCGGTTCGACGCGGATGGCCCGGTAATAGCGGCGGCCTGTCGAAGCGGGATCCCCGTAGGGACAAGACTGCCCGGGGGCGAGGAATCACTCGTGGAACGGAGCCGGCGCGGCTCAAGGCATGTCGACGAGATGAAGTCCCTCGCTCGTTGCGTGTTCGGGAGCGACGCAGAAGCCGACGTCACTGTACCCGTTACAGTCGCAGACCAGTTGTCCGGCGCTTTGCTCATTGCGCCCCGTTCGAATCCCAAGGCGGACCCTGCTGGGACTCATCTGGAAGCTTTTGCTGACCTCGCTGCGGCCACTATTGCCAACGCCTGGACCAGGGAAGCGCTCATCGCATCCAGGGAGCGCATGGTCAAAGCCGCAAACGACGCACGGCACCAGCTGCAACGCGATGTGCATGACGGAGCGCAGCAGCGGTTGGTACACACCATCCTGGCGCTGAAGCTCGCCCGTGACCAAGGCGCGCACGGGATGTCCACGGCAGCCCTTATTCAGGAAGCGTTGACGCACGCCGAAGAAGCCAACCGGCAACTGCGGGACCTGGTGCGGGGCATCCTGCCCGTCGCGCTCACGCGAGGAGGTCTTGTGGCCGGCATCGAATCCTTCGTCGCCGACCTGCCGGTGCCGGTCACGTTGCACCTGCTGCTGCCCAGACTTCCCGCGGCTGTCGAGACGACCGGGTATTTCACTGTTGCCGAGGCGATCACCAACGCCATCAAGCATGCGCATGCAGAGCATGTGGACGTCACAGCCTGGCTCTCGGAAGCAGGCGACGAGCTTCACCTACGAGTGCGTGATGACGGCGTGGGCGGCGCCGACCCAGACATGGGAACCGGACTCACGGGACTCACCGACCGCATCGAGGCCGCCGGTGGAAGGATCACCATCGCGAGCCCACCAGGATCTGGCACGGACTTGGAAGTGACTCTTCCACTGTCCTCAGCTTCCCGTCACCACCGGGACAGGTGATGGGGGCCGCCCAACCCCAGCGTCGGAGCCCTGATCGCTGAGCCCTTTGTCCAGAGGTCTTGAGCCAGTGACAGATCAAGTCTCGTCCTCCGTGCACACTGCCGTGCCGGGGATGCCCAGACTAATTCTCTGGTAAACCCCCCCTGCTGGAGAGCAGACGGAGTGGGAGGCTGAGGGAGGGCCCAATTCGTACTCGTCGTCGATCGTGAAAGGTTTCGGGACTTGGCGAGAAGACTGCCCGAAAGAGGCGGGTACGCGTCAGGTGGCGATGCCGGAAACGCGGCCGAGGCGTTGTGTTGCGCCGGCTGCGGAACCCACCCGCCCATGAACCACCCCTGGCAGGAGCCACCACCATGACCACCTCCACACCCGTTTCAGACTCCGGGCCCGCCCTCGATCTGGTCTTTTGGACCGCCTCGGTCCGGACGCGCCCGTTCGAGGAGCAGCTCAAGGCCGCCGCCGCCGGCGGATTCACGAGTTTCGCTCTGTCGCCCGACGGCTACCGGGCGGCCCGGGCTTCTGGGCTGTCGGACCGGGACATGATGAGCATGGCCGCCGATGCCGGTGCTCCGCTGCGCCACATCGACACGATTACCGACTGGGCCCCGGTGCGCTACCCCTCCTGGCTGGAGGGACCCCTGAAGGACCGCTTCGATGTCAGTTCCGATGACATCCTGGCGATGGTCGATGCGTTCGGGATGGAAACGATCCTCGCCTTTCCCGGTTTCGACGGCACCGAGGGACTGGAACTGGAGGCACTGGCCGACGGGTTCGGCCGGTTCGCCGACCGGGCCCAGGAGCGCGGAGCCAAGGTCCAGCTCGAGTTCACGCCGGTGACCGGCGTCAAGACCCTCGCCGCCGCGTGGGACATTGTCCGCACCGCGGCCAGCCCGAACTCCGGACTCACCATCGATATCTGGCATTTCTATAAGGGCGGCCTGGACCTTGAACTGCTGCGGAAGGTTCCCGCCGAATACCTGTGGAGCGTGCAGCTGACCGATGGCACGAAGGGGCCCAGCGCGGCGACTCTGCTCGAAGAGGGCTTGAACGGACGCATGTTCCCCGGCGACGGCGAACTTCCCATCCAGGACGTGCTGCAGATCCTTCGGGAGAAAGGCAACCTGCGCCAGGCCGGCCCGGAAACCTTTTCTGCGGCCGCTAATGCCATGGCACCGGAAGAGGCGGGCCGTCGCGACGGCGAAACAAGCAGGGCAGCGTTGACTGCGGCGGGTTTTTCGGTTCCCCCACTCGAACGGGAACGGCGGTCCTAGACTCCTGCCGCGGCATCGGGGCGTGCCAGCCTGCAACCGGTCCACGAAGACAACCATGAAATTCAAAGGGGCACAGCCCGCACGACGGCGGAACCGGCCGCCGGTGGAATGGCAAACAGACAGCGAACCCGCTCAACACGCCGCCCGGCCCGCGGCAGAAAGGCCCCGCACCCCTATGTTTTCTCCCTTCAGACTGATGCGTCAGATCCGGGTCTCGGACGAATCCCACCGGGTCACGACCTTCGAACTCTTCTTTGACCTGGTCTTCGTCTTCGCCTTCACCCAGGTCACCGCCTTCATGGCTCACGAACACACGGGCCTCGGCGTCCTTCAGGGGATGATCATCCTGGGCATCCTCTGGTGGTCCTGGGTCACGTACTCCTGGCTCGCCAACCAGACGCACGTCGACGAGGGCATCGTCCGCCTCGGAATGTCGGTGGCCATGATCACGATCTTCATCTCGGCCCTGGCCATCCCCGAGGCCTTCCACGACCTCGACGGCGGCCTCAATGGCCCCCTGGTGCTCGCAGTCGCCTACTTCATCGTCCGATTGGTTCACCTCGGGCTGTACCTCATCGCCGCCGGGGACGACGTCCCGCTCCGGCGCCAGGTGATCAAGACATCCAGCGCCATGTTCACCGGCTCCGGCATCATTATCACGGGAGCCCTCATCGGCGGATCGGCCCAAACCTGGTTCTGGCTCGCCGGGCTCGCCGTGGATATCACCCTCACCTACCTCACCTCCACCGGGGGTAACTGGCGGGTTCATTCCGCCGCCCACTGGACCGAGCGGTACGGGCTTGTTGTGATCCTCGCCCTGGGAGAATCAATTGTCGCCATCGGCGTAGGCGCCTCACAGCTTCCCGTGGGCACCTTGATCATCGTCGGGTCCGTCTTCGGCGTCGGACTGTCCATCTGCCTGTGGTGGCTGTACTTCGACACAATGGCGATCGCAGCCGAGCACGTGCTGGCGCGGCTCCGGGGCCGTGCGAGGTCGGCACTGGCCGTGGACGCCTACTCCTACCTCCACCTTCCCCTGATCGCCGGGGTGGTCCTGTCCGCGCTCGGCGTCGAGGACGCCCTCGCCCATGTCGATGAACCGTCGGGCTACGGCTGGCTGGGAGCCGGGGCGCTGCTCGGCGGGACCGCGCTGTACCTTCTCGCCCATGCCGCCTTTTGTCGCAGGATCCGCAGGTCCTGGAAACCCTGGAGGCTCGGCACGGCCGCCCTCCTGGTGGCCCTTATCCCGGCAGCCTCCGGATTCGCCCCGTTGACAGCCCTGGGAATGGTGTTCGGACTCTGCCTGCTCCTTGTCCTCATCGAAAGAACCGTCTATGCGCAACAGCGCGCAGAGATCCGGGGAAGCCACTCCGCCGCCTAAGCCGCCTCTCGGAACGTGGTGACGACCGATGACCGATCGGACCAGATGTAAAAAACACACCCGGTCCGCTGGGTTCGCTTCGTCCCGGCGCACGGGTGATCACCACCGCGAAAGCAGGCGACCATGAGGGGCTGGAGTCGGGTTCGAGTCCCACCTCAGGCAAATGTTTCCGCTAGTCAGAGGCCCTCTTGCTCTCTAGCTGGCCTGGTCATCTCCCTCGCTGAGCGGCTCGGTTGACCAAGTCCTTCCCCCGCCACCCCGTCAGCAGACACCTGCGTCGTAGCGGGTGCACGCTGCCTCAATGCCGAGCAGATGAAGCGCCGCCAATTCAAGGATCGTATCGACCGGCGCTCGAAGGGTCTTGCCCATCCGTTGCGGCTAGGCTCGAAGGCCGGAGGCCGAACATTGCAGGCCTCGTCGATCAGCGGGATATTGGCGGCGTCGACGATCTCGGGTGCACAGGTCGAGCCTATTGAGGGCGTGAACACATTCGATCTGCGCAAGTGGTCGGTCGAGTCAGTGGCCGGAGTGAGCAAGTTGATGAAGTCGGGCCGCACCGGAGTCTGTTCGTCATGCGCCTCATGGGCGTGGAGGGAAGTGGTGCTGCACCTACACCGGGGTCACCGTCAGCGGTGCATGACGTGGCCCCAGCCGAGGGCGTCGCTTAGCGCCTGGTCGTTGAACCCGGGATGGGTCTGACGGAGATGGGCCATGTTGGGTTCGTGGTCCCAGGAGCCCCTGCCCATGCGGATGCCCTCCTCTATCAGCGCATCGGATCGCATCACTTTCTCATGAATCTGCTTCCGTGAGAACAGGTCGCCTAGAGCGTCCTCAAGGTCAATTTCTCCCAGGCCGTACTGTCCGACATGCCGGGAGTAGCGGCGGTTGTAGTAATGAAGGGCGAAGACGGCGTTGAGCGCGTCCGATTCACGCGCTTCGGCCACGAGCCGGGCGCGGCGGTCGCGAACCTCCGCCTTGAACGCCTCAATCCGCATCAGGGCTTCGTCGAGTCCGGCCTCGTAATGCTCGGCCGGGAGACCGGGGATGGTATCGCGCATCCGCTGAAGCGCCCCGGCACGGTTGGTCTTTCCTTCGGCCATCCGGCAGCCGTTGTACCAGCCGGCCGTGCGTATGCTGGCTCGGTCCGCTGCGGTAAGGACCTCATGGGTGGGCTCCCGGTAAGGGCTGAGATCATCTTCCATGTCAACCGTCAGATAATGAAGGGGCCGTTGTCGGCGCGGGCGGGCGAGCAGCCAGGCGCCGAGTGCGCCCAGGCCGGCCACGCGGATCAGGAATGGAATCTCGGGGAGCACCAGGGCGACTATAGCGCAGGCGATGAGCGCGGCGGTCACCGCCTTTTGCGGCGGAGTCATCATCCGCCAGCCCAGCTGCCACTTCTTCATGGGCGTCCTATCGTGGAGGGTTGACGTGATGGCGGGCCTCAAGGTGAGCGTTGCCCAGCTTTGGACTCAGCGATGAATGAGGTGACCCCAGTCGAGGGCGTCACTCAGCGCCCGGTCGTTGAACCCGGGGTGTGCCTGGCGCAGATAGGCGATGTTGGGTTCGTGATCCCATGAGCCGACGCCCATTCCGATGCCCTCATCGATCATGGCATCGGAACGGGCCACCGCCTCCTCAATCACCTCTCGCGGATACAGGTCGCCCAGCGCCTGCGGGAGGTTGATTGGCCCCAGGCCGTACTCTCCGAGGTTCCCGGAAAAGCGGCGGTTGAAATACCGAAGGGCGAACACCCCGTTGAGTGCATCCATTTCCCGGGCCTCCTGGACGAGCTCCGCCCGGCGGGTCCGGATGCCCACCCGGTACTCCTCGATTCGGGCCAGGGCCTCGTCGAGCTCGGCTTCGTAACGCTCAGGAGGGAAGCCGGGAACCGTGTCGCGGATCTGCTCGAGCGCGCCTACACGGTCCGTCTTGCAATCGAGTATCCGGATGCCCCGGAACGTGGCGGGCCAGCGCAACTGTTCCTCCCGGTCCTCGCCTGTCTCCTCCGGGCTGGCGCGCATACGCCGTAGGGGAGGCTCGATTTTGTGTGTCGTAACCGGCTCTGGGTTCACGTGCCGTCGGCGGCGGCCAATGATGTGGCCCACCCCGACACCAAGGAAAACCCCCGCGGCCATCCAAGGCAGCTGCCCTGTCAATAGGGAAAGCACCGAGCCGCCCAGCACGCCAAGGACCAAGCCCTTCTGCATCGGCTCCATGAGACGCCAGGCGCCTTCCCGGAACACCCGTCGAGGAGCCACCGAGTGAGCCTTTCTCGTAGGGGCAGCCGATTAGCATGTAAGCGGCCTTTGTTCAGGCAGAGATGAAAACGTGGACTTCGAGGTCGCCGATATCAGTATGCCCGATCCTAATCGTCGGTAAGCAGATCGCTGCCCGCAACGAACATGCCCCACTCCAGCAGCGGGGGATGCAGCAGTGCCAAGACCACCCGATGGTGATACGCGCCGGACCAAGTTCGGGTGCCGCTGATGGTGCCATGCCGGAGTTCTCGCAGGTCAGTGCGTAGTGGCGTTCACTGAGGACGTCCTGGCCGGGACGGTTCCTTGAGGGCGCTCAACCGAGGATCGACAGGGCCCGGGGGATGCTGTCGATCATGATGTCGGTGCTGGTCTCCACTGATTTCACTTCGCCGTCGATCTGGTAAGGCATGGGCTTCAGCGTGGAGAACCGGTACTGCGCGTAGCTGGGCTGATCGCCTAGGCCCTTCGTGGTGGCACGCAGGGCAGTCAACAGGATCCGCCACTTGGCCATGTGCGGGAAGATGATCACCTCGAACTTCCCGTCGGCGGGGTGGTCGTCGGCTTCGCTGAGGGTGGCGTACTTGGCCATCTGGGAGATGTTCGCGAACACGAGGCTGTCGAACTTCCGGCGTCTGCCATCGCTTTGGCGGATCTCGAAAGGCTTGAACTTTGAGAAGGTGCGCACGACGGAAAACATTTCCTTCAGTGCGCCCTTGCTGCCTTTTTCCAGGTCGATTGCCATCACCGGGGTGAGCCCGAACCCGATATACGAGTGCGCATACACCGGGGCCGTGTCGGCCCTGTCTATGCTGATGCGCAGCAGGTCGATCCGGCGGACATGTCCCTCAAGAATGGCCTCGGCCAGGGGTTTGCGGCCGGTGACGCGGCTGTGGTCGTTCGCGTTGCCGGCGGCCAGGACCGCGCACACGGCCTCGGTGCTGCCGCTGGCCATAACGCCGTTGACGACCTCGTTGTATCCGCCGTCCCCGCTCACCGAAATGATCAGGGAATTGGGTGCCGAGGCCGCCTTCTGGGCCAGGTCCACTGCGTGGCCGGCGTGTTCGGTGGGCTGGAGCCGGACATCTGTTTCGGGCAGCGCTGGCACGAGTTGGTCGCGGAGTTCCTCGGCAAGCATGGGGGCGTCGCCGGTGCTGTTCGGGTTGAAGATGATGGTGATCGAGTCAAACTTGTGGGGTGTGTTCATGGGTCTGCCTTTGGTTGTGGGCTTGTCCTAGGCGGCTTCAGGTTCATCGAGGCGGTCCGCTGTGTCGGCGAGAAAGGTCATAATCCGCTCGGCGACAGTCCCGGCGGCGCTGTGGTGCACGCCGTGGAAGGCACCCTCAACCTCGACCAGTTCCCCGTCGAAGGCAGTCTCTGCCAGTGCGTGGGTCCATGCGGATCCGGCGACGAGATCGCGGGCGCCGCGCATGAGAAGAACCGGCTGCTCCACCAAGGGAAGTTGCTCCTCGAGGGGGTACTCCATGGCCACTGCTAGCTCGGCGAAATACCAGCGCGGGCCGCAGCGCAGCATGTCGGTGAACTGGATGCCATTCAACGACGGCTTTTCCAGCGCGTTATTCAAAGCAAGGGTCAGTGCCTGCTGGGGGACTGTGCGCCGGTGTGCGTCCACGGCCGCACCGATCAGGACCAGCTGCGATACCAGTCCGGGGCGCTCGAGGGCCAGTTCGGTGGCGCTCTGGACCCCCATGGAATGCCCGATCACCACGCAGGAAGATACCCCCATTTCGTCGAGGAGGTCCCCGATGATTTTCGCCTTCGCGGCGTTGGGCATTGTGGCGGTTGGGGTTAGGGTGCGCCCGGCGCCGGGCAGGTCGAGCAGTACCACCCGTCCGTGGGCTGACAACTGGTCCCCGAGGCGTTTGAGGTATCGGTGGGACATGCCGATGCCGTGGATGAGGACAAGTACCGGCACGTCCCCCTCCGCGGCTGGCAGCGGTCCGCCCGGCCGATGGGGGATCAGATGGGCGCGGGCCTGCCGGTCTCCGGCGGTAAGGCTTAGCTGCCCGGGTGTAGGTGCCGACGGTGCCCCGGGTTGCGCCGCGTCCTGCACGGTGGCCACCTGCCGGGGGGAGGGGAGGGTGCTGGAGGGCGCTGTACTTAAGGCCGAGGCGCCCGGGGAGTCGGTGATGAAACGGGTGATGGCTGCGCCAACGGCGGCGGCGCCTGCCCGGTGCGCGGCGTGGGCCTGCCACGGTATCTCCACGAGTCGTCCGTGCCGGGCGGCACCGGCGAGCCGGGCACACCAGTTTCGACGGGCGATGGGGTCCAGGGTGCCGCGGATAATCAGGACGGGCCGGGCAACCAGGGGAAGCCGTTCGTCGAGGCGGTACTTGAGCATGACGGGCAGTTCGGTGAAGTACCAGGGCAGTCCGCACCGGGCGTAAGCGCCGGCGGCAAGCACCGTGGTGTGCGGACGTTCCAGCAGTGTGTCCAACCCCAGGGACAGGGTGTGCGACAAGGCCGACGCGCGGGACGGGTCGGTGACGGGCCCGATGAGTACCACTCCTGCGACCAGATCCGGGCGGCGTACGGCGAGTTCGGTGACGAACTGGGCGCCCATGGAGTGACCGATCAGAGTGCAGGAACTTAGCTGCGCGGCATCCATGGCCTCGGCAATGACGTCCGCGTAGTCCCCGACACTGAGCGTGCGGCCAGGCGTGGGTGTGCCACCGAAACCGGGAAGATCCAACACATGGGTTTCTCCTGAGGCATCCAGTTCGCTCTGAAGCCCTGCAAAGTAGCGGTGGGACATGCCGAGGCCGTGGACCAGCACAAACACGGGTGCGCTGGGAGCCGCGCCTGCAGGCCGGGAGGAGTGAAGCCGATATCCCGGTGCGGCATCGTCACTGTCGAACGGCGCCGTGGGCGCAGGGGCCGCCGGACCGGAGGCAGCGCTGTGGTGGGAGGCGGATCTGCTGTGCCTGAGAGCGGTGCGGAGCCGGGTGAAACCAACCCGCTTTGGGCCGGGGCGTCGGACGCGCCGGATGCGCTGGCCGGCGGTGAAGGCCCGGGGAGTGGTGGGGCTCATGGGCGGCGGTACTTGTTGACCAGGGGGCAGTCGAAGGGGTCGCGGGCGGCGAGGCCGACCCGGTTGAGGTAGGTGACCACGGCGGCGTAGGAGGCGCCGACGCCGACCTCGGTGTAGGGGACCTTGAGGGTCTCGCAGTGCTCGCGGACGATCACGGCG
>NZ_JBTNDJ010000008.1:0-135808 GCF_054511055.1 Arthrobacter melezitosi | reverse complement strand
CCTGTAGAACACCGACGTCTAAGCCGCCCCCTTCCCCGCCACCGGGGTGGAGGCGCAGGCGGCCGGCGCCGGCGCGCGGCTCAGCTCCGGAGTTTGGCCGCCGCGGTCCCGACCAGGGCCCGCCCGCCGCGCACCACGGTCTTGGCCAGCGGCAGGGCCGAGGCGAAGACCGGGTACAGGGGTGAGAGCGGCTTGTCCCAGGTGCCCATCAGCCGGTCCTCGTGGCCGGCCCAGCCCATCTTGAACTTCGAGACACCGTCGTTCAGCAGGCCGTTGAAGTCGTAGCGGGTGATGCCGCGGCGCTTCATCTCCTCGATGGCGAGCCACTTCAGCGCATAGTTGGCACGGAGCCTCTCGCCCTCCTCCGTCATCCCGCCGTAGAGCTCGAAGGACGTTGCGTCGCTGGCGGAAAGCCAGAGGAACGCCACCACCTCCGTGCCGCTGAACGCCGCGTACACCGGGGAGGCCTCCCCCAGGTTGTCGAAGATGTCGAAGTAGTAGGAGTCCTCGTGGATTCCGAAGCCGGCCCGTTCCGCGGTCTGGCGGTAGACCTCCAGGCAGGCCGGCAGCTCCGCCCGGGCGACCCGGCGGTACTCCAGCGCCTCCCGGCCCGACTTGCGGATGTACTGGCGGTGCTTCTTGCTCATCCCGGCCAGCAGGTCCTCGGTCGACAGCGTCAGGTCGAGGATCAGGGTGCGCCCGATGAGGATCGTGTTGGTGCTGGGCTTCCAGCCGGCGGCCGCAAGCCGCTGCTCGACCGGGCCGCCGGTGTCCCAGTCCGGTTCGATCGACAGTGCCACCGAGCCGTGCGCCGCGGAGACGTGGGCCGCGACGGCGTCGAGCACCTCGACCTCGCGGCCTTCCACGGCCTGGGGTCCCCGCGGAATGTACGCGAGGCTGCGCAGTGGAAACGGAAGCCTGCGCAGGAGCACCTGCGCGGAGCCGACCGTCGTGGCGCCCTCGCGCACCTCGACCCGCTCGACGTCCCACCCGTGGTCGGCCTTGGTCTGGCCCCACCCCCACAGCTGCTGGGGATGGCCGGACAGGGCGTTCACACCGGCATCCCAGCGGGCGCGGTCGAGGCAGGGTTCTACGGAGAGGCTCATAAACCAACTCTATCGGGGGCGGCACCCCCACCCCGGCACCCCGTCTCTCGAGGACGCGGCACCCGCCGCCGCACCGCCCTCAAAGCCGGTTCTTACTGCCTTCTCGATGCAGGTGGGACCCACCTTTGCGGGGTTCCTCCGGGGCGTTCGGCCAATGTGAAAAATGCCACCCTGCTGAGCATCCGGGCCGGTCCTGCGCGGAACCGCGCGTAGGGTGGAAAGCATGCTTAAAATCGCCGCACGATCAGAAGGACCACCCGGACACCAGCAAACCCCGGCCGTACCCGGCCCGGAAATCAGCGCCAACCCGGCGCCCGGAACCCCACGACTTGACCGGCCCGTCTTCTTCACGGCCCTCGCCGTCGTCACCGTGCTGGTCCTCGCCGCCGTTCTCTTTCCCTCGCAATTCACCGACGCCACCGCCGTCGTCCTCGCCGGCCTCGTCACGAACTTCGGCTGGGCGTTCGTCGCGACCGCCACCGGCTTCGTGGCCTTCGCCCTCTTCCTCGTCTTCAGCAGGTACGGGCAGATCCGGCTCGGCCGCGATGACGAAAAGCCCCGCTACTCGACGCCGTCCTGGATCGCCATGATGTTCAGCGCCGGCATGGGCATCGGGCTGATGTTCTACGGCGTCACCGAGCCCATCTCGCACTACCTCACGCCGCCCGTCGAGGGAATCGAGCCCGGCAGCCAGGCGGCCGCGCGGGAGGCCCTGAACTACACCCTGTTCCACTGGGCCATCCACCCCTGGGCCATCTACGCCGTCGTCGGCCTGGCCCTGGCGTACTCCGCCTACCGCAAGGGCCGCGGAGCCGGCTTCAGCGGCGCGTTCCTCCCGCTGTTCCGCGGCAGGCCCGCTCCCGGTGCGCTGCGCGCGATCGACGTCTTCGCCATCTTCGCGACCCTCTTCGGGTCCGCCACCTCGCTGGGCCTCGGCGTCCTCCAGATCAACGGCGGCCTCACCGAGGTCTTCGGCACCGCACGCAGCCTTGGGCTGCAGATCGGCATCATCGCCCTGCTGACCGTCTGCTTCGTCATCTCGGCCGTCAGCGGGATCAGCCGCGGCATCAAGTGGCTCTCCAACGGCAACATGATCCTCGCCCTGGCCCTGCTGTTCTTCCTCTTCGTCGTCGGGCCGACCGTCTTCATCCTTGAGCTGATCCCGGCCTCCGCCGGCAGCTACCTCGTCAGCCTGCCGCAGATGGCCTCGCGCACCGGCGCGTTCGGCGGCCAGGAGTGGCTCTCCACCTGGACCATCTTCTACTGGGCCTGGTGGGTCTCCTGGACCCCCTTCGTCGGCTCCTTCCTCGCCAAGATCTCGCGCGGGCGCACCATCCGGGAGTTCGTGATCGGCGTCGTCGCCGTGCCCAGCGCCATCAGCGTCCTCTGGTTCAGCGTGTGGGGCGGCACCGCCCTGACCGCGCAGAACTCCGGCACCGACATCGCCGCCGCGAACGCCGAGAGCCAGGAATCGGCGATGTTCGCCCTGCTGGCGGAGTACCCGCTGGCGGCCATCACCTCGGTGGTCGTCGTGGTGCTCGTGGCGGTGTTCTTCATCTCCGGGGCCGACGCCTCCTCCATCGTCCTGGGATCGCTGTCCTCCTTCGGCGCGGCAGTCCCGCCGAAGTCGATCACCGTGCTGTGGGGGCTGCTCACCGGTGCCGTGGCCGCCGCCCTGCTCTGGGTGGGAAGCCTGCAGGCCCTGCAGACGCTCACGATCATCGCCGCCGCGCCGTTCCTGCTCATCATGATCGGCCTGTGCACCGCGCTGATGATGGACCTGGTGCGGGACCCGGCGGTCGCGCGCACCCGCACGGCGTCGCCCGGCGAGGCCCGGCGGAAGCGCGCACGGCTCCACGAAACCCGCCAGAAGCGCGCCCGGCTCCTCCGCGGGCGCCGGAGGCAGCTGCAGTAGGCAGCCGCACCGGGCACCTGCGCAGGGGCGCCTTCGCCGGCGCGGGTGCCCGGGGCACCTGCGCTGCTAGGGCACCTTCACGATGGAACTGTCCGACGCCGCGCTCTCGGCGACCGCCGCGAGCACCCGCTGGAGCTGCAGCCCGTCCTCGAAGGACGGGCTGGGCTCCGCGCCGGCGGCGACGGCCACCAGGAAGTCGCGGATCTCGTGGGTGAAGGAATGCTCCCAGCCGAGCAGGTGCCCCTGCGGCCACCACGCCTCGAGGTAGGGGTGCTCCGGTTCGGTCACCAGGACGCGGGTGAACCCCTGCCCGGCGGTGGAGGCGGCACCGTCGAACACGTGCAGCTCATTGAGCGCCTCGGAGTCGAAGGACAGCGACCCGCCGGTGCCGAAGACCTCGATCCGCAGCGCGTTCTTCCGCCCCAGGGCCATCCGGGACACCTCGACGCTTGCCACCGCCCCGGAGGCCAGCGAAAGGCTCGCCCACACCGCGTCGTCGACGGTCACCTCCTCGGGGCCCTCGGGGCCGCGGCGCGACCCGACGAAGGTGCGCATCCTCCCGGTCACGTCGGCGACCGTGTCCCCCAGCAGGAACTGCACCTGGTCGATGGCGTGGGAGGCGATGTCCCCGAGCGCCCCCGAGCCCGCCTTCTCCTTCTGCAGCCGCCACACCATCGGCGCCTCGGCGTCGGCCAGCCAGTCCTGCAGGTACGCGGTGCGGACCTGGCGGATCTCCCCGAGCCTGCCCTCGGCGATGAGGGTGCGGGCCAGGGCGAGGGCGGGGACCCGCCGGAAGTTGAACCCGACCATCGACTGGATTCCGCGCGCCCGGGCGGCGCGGGCGGCGGCCACCATGGCCTCGGCCTCGGCCACGGTGTTGGCCAGGGGCTTCTCCACCAGGACGTGCTTGCCGGCCTCGAGGGCGGCCACGGCGATCTCCGCGTGCAGCCACCCCGGGGTGCAGATGTCGACGATGTCGATGTCCGGCCGGGAGACAACCTTCCGCCAGTCGGTCTCGGATTCCTGCCAGCCGTAGCGGCGGGCGGCGTCGGCCACCGAGTCGGCGTCCCGCCCGACGAGGACCTTCTGCTCGAAGGCGGGCACGTCGAAGTACCCGGCGACATTGCGCCACGCATGGGAGTGGGCCTTGCCCATGAAGGCGTAGCCGATCACGGCGACGCCGAGCGGCCGGGTGGAGTCACGCTGTGGAGCCATGGAATTCCCGGCCCTTTCCCCGGCGGAGGCCGGCGCTTTCCCTACTTGATCCGGGCGTAGCTTTCCCACTTGTGGGCCTGGTGCTCGCCGTCCACCACCCGGATGGTCCCGGACTTGGACCGCATGACGATGGACTGGGTCAGCACCTTGTCCTTGTTGTACCGCACCCCGCGCAGCAGGTCTCCGTCGGTGATGCCCGTCGCGGCAAAGTAGCAGTTGTCGCTGGTGACGAGGTCGTCGGTGGAGAGGACCCGCTCGAGGTCGTGGCCGGCGTCGAGAGCCTTCTGCTTTTCCTCATCGCTCGTCGGCCACAGCCGGCCCTGGATGACCCCGCCGAGGGTCTTGATGGCGCAGGCCGCCACGATGCCCTCGGGGGTGCCGCCGATACCCATCAGGGCGTCGACGTCGGTGCCCTCGCGGGCGGCGGCGATCGCGCCGGCGACGTCGCCGTCCATGATGAACTTCGTGCGGGCACCGGCGGCGCGGATCTCCTCGATCAGCGGCTTGTGCCGGTCGCGGTCGAGCACCATGACATTGAGCTGGCTGACCTTCTTGCCCTTGGACTTGGCGATCAGGTGGAGGTTCTGCTTGACCGGCAGGCGCAGGTCGACCATGTCGGCCGCCTCGGGGCCGGTCACCAGCTTCTCCATGTAGAACACCGCCGACGGGTCGAACATGGTGCCGCGTTCGGCGACGGCGAGCACGGCGAGCGCGTTGTTGATGCCCAACGCGGTCAGGCGGGTGCCGTCGATCGGGTCGACGGCGACGTCGCACAGCGGTCCGCTGCCGTCCCCGACCCGCTCGCCGTTGTAGAGCATCGGGGCCTCGTCCTTCTCGCCCTCGCCGATGACGACGATGCCGTTGAAGTGGACGGTGGAGAGCAGGGAGCGCATTGCGTCGACCGCCGCTCCGTCGGCGAGGTTCTTGTCGCCGAAGCCGACCCAGTGCCCGCCGGCGATCGCCGCGGCCTCGGTGACGCGGACGAGTTCGAGCGCGAGGTTGCGGTCCGGCTCCTGGTCCCCGACGGCCAGGGCCGGGGACAGGGTCGAGTACTGGGCGTTCTGGGCGGTGGCGTGTGCGGCGTTCTCGGTCACGTTCGTCCTCATCGTCGAAGGCAGTGTTGAGCAGGTCCGGTTCCGCCGGCGGGGCCGGCACAGTCCCTGAAGCCATCATAGTGGGGCCCGTCCGGCCGTGGAGGCCGGGGTTGGGCCGCCGGTTAGGCCGGGGGCCTCCGGTGGGGGAAAATAGGAGGGTGAGCGATGCGCAGCAGGAAACCCCAGGGCCCGACGGCGCCCGGCCGGCGGCCGAGGCCCCGGTCGTGAAGCCGGTGCTGACCCCCGCCCAGGCCAAGCGTGCCAACTCGACGATCGTGGGCATGCTCATGGCCGTGGGAGGGACCCTTGCGGTCGTCGTCCCGGTCGTGCTGATCAACCCCACGCACACCGCCGACACCTATCAGCGGAACGTCGACGTCGAGCAGGTCGCCGCCCAGGCCGCGGGCGACGCAGGCTACGAACCGGCCGCCCCGGAGCTGCCGGAGGACTGGAGTTCCAACTTCGCGCGCTGGACCACGGGCACCAGCGACGGGGTCGACTTCTGGGAGGTCGGCTACCTCACCGCCGGCAACGGCTTCATCCAGTTCGCCCAGACCGTCGAGGGCAACCCGTCCTGGACGGCGCAGCAGGCCGGCCCGGCGCAGCTTTCGGGCGAACGCAGCATCGGCGGCGTCGAGTGGGAGCTGAGGGATGCCTCGAACGGCGACACCGTGCTGACCTCCGAGGTGGACGGCTCGACCCTGGTCCTCAGCGGCGAGGCCGACCTTGCGGAGTTCGACGTGCTGGCCGAGGCGGTCCTTGCGGACCTCGAGCCGGCACCGCCGGCTGCGGAGGCCCCCTGACCCACCGGTAGAGTGGGCAGGGTGAGAGAGCAACTGACACCCGCCCAGGCCTGGCTCCGACTGCAGGAAGGCAACGCGCGCTTCGTCGCCGCCGATTCCTCCCACCCCAACCAGGACGCCTCGCGCCGGGAGACCCTGGTGCACAACCAGAATCCCTTCG
This sequence comes from Arthrobacter melezitosi, assembly GCF_054511055.1. Lineage (NCBI taxonomy): Bacteria > Bacillati > Actinomycetota > Actinomycetes > Micrococcales > Micrococcaceae > Arthrobacter > Arthrobacter melezitosi. The sequence goes on along the minus strand of NZ_JBTNDJ010000008.1, from coordinate 129,515 downwards.
CCGTGATCTTCGGATGCTCCGACTCCCGGTTGGCCGCCGAAATCATCTTCGACCTCGGCCTGGGCGACGTGTTCGTGGTGCGCACCGCCGGTCAGGTGATCGACGACGCCGTGCTGGGCTCCCTTGAGTACAGCGTCAGCGTGCTGGGCGTTCCACTGATCGTCATCCTCGGGCACGACAACTGCGGGGCGGTCACCGCCACCATGGACGCCATCGACACCGGCGACATGCCCACCGGGTTCCTGCGCGACCTCGTCGAACGCATCACTCCCTCGGTGCTCACGGCACGGCGGGACGGGACGACGGAGGTCAACGGCACCGCCGTGGAGCACGTCCGGCAGACCTCCAAGCGCCTGGTGGACAGCTCCCGGGTGATCGCCGACGCCGTGGCCTCCGGCTCGACCGCCGTCGTCGGGGTATCGTACCGGCTGGCCGAGGGCAGGGTCGTGAGGGTTTCAGGATTTGGCGCACTGTAAGCGCTGAGGTGAGAATTGGCCCATGACGCCAACCCCGAACACCACTTCCCAGGACGCCGGATACCGAATCGAGCACGACACCATGGGCGAGGTCCGCGTTCCGGCCGACGCACTTTACCGGGCGCAGACCCAGCGCGCCGTCGAGAACTTCCCGATCTCCGGCACCACCCTTGAGCGGGCGCACATCGAAGCGCTGGCCCGGATCAAGAAGGCCGCCGCCACCGCCAACGCCGAACTGGGGGTGCTCGACGGCGAGCGCGCCCGGGCCATCGAAGCGGCTGCCGAGGAGGTGGCAGCGGGAAAGTACGACGGCGACTTCCCCGTGGACATCTACCAGACCGGCTCCGGGACCTCCTCGAACATGAACGCCAACGAGGTCATCGCCACCCTCGCCACGCGCGCCCTTGAGGCCGCGGGCAGCACGGTGACGGTGCACCCGAACGACCACGTCAACGCCTCGCAGTCCTCGAACGACGTCTTCCCGACCTCGGTGCACGTCGCGGCGACCTCGGCGCTGACCAACGACCTGATCCCGGCCCTTGAGCACCTCGCCGCGGCGCTGGAGCGCAAGGCCGGGGAGTTTCACACCGTGGTGAAGTCCGGGCGCACCCACCTGATGGACGCCACCCCGGTCACCCTGGGCCAGGAGTTCGGCGGCTACGCCGCGCAGGTCCGCTACGGCATCGAACGCATCCAGGCGTCCCTTCCCCGGGTCGCCGAGGTCCCCCTGGGCGGCACCGCCGTGGGCACCGGCATCAACACCCCCGCCGGGTTCTCCGCCCGCGTGATCGAACTGCTCGCCGCCGACACCGCCCTTCCGCTGACGGAGGCCCGCGACCACTTCGAGGCCCAGGCGAACCGCGACGGCCTGGTCGAGGTCTCCGGAATGCTGCGCACCATCGCCGTGTCGCTCACCAAGATCCACAACGACCTGCGCTGGCTCGGCTCCGGCCCCAACACGGGCCTCGGGGAAATCGCCCTGCCCGACCTGCAGCCGGGGTCCTCGATCATGCCCGGCAAGGTCAACCCGGTCATCCCGGAGGCCGTCCTCATGGTCTGCGCCCAGGTCATCGGCAACGACGCCACCGTCGCCTGGGCCGGCACCAACGGGGCGTTCGAGCTCAATGTCGGCATCCCGGTCATCGCCCGGAACGTGCTCGAATCGATCCGCCTGCTCAGCAACTCCTGCCGGGTCTCGGCGGACCGCATGGTCGACGGCATCACCGCGAACGTCGAGCGGGCCCGCTTCCTGGCCGAGGCCTCGCCGTCGATCGTCACGCCGCTGAACAAGCACATCGGCTACGAAAACGCCGCGAAGATCGCCAAGAAGGCCGTGGCCGAGGGGCTCACCGTGCGTGAGGCCGTCGTCGCCCTGGGCTTCGTGGAGCGCGGCGAGCTCACCGAGGAGCAGCTTGATTCGGCCCTCGACGTCCTGTCGATGACCCGCCCGCCGCAGGCGTAGCCCGGCGCGCCCCGAAGCGCCCAGCGCACCCGAAAGCGACGGACGCACCGGTTTTGTCCGGTGCGTCCGTCGCTTTCGGGTGCTTCCGTCGTTAACGGGCGCATCGGGGCTGGCCTCAACGGTGGAAGGTGGGCACGCCGTCGGCCCCGGCGGCCTTGAGGACCAGCTCCCGGTGGCGCTCGTTGAGTTCCGGGAGGGCGTCCAGCGCGAACCAGCCCACCTCAAGGGACTCGTCGTCGTTGACGCGGGCCTCCCCGCCGAGGTACCGGCAGCGGAAGTCGAGGTTCAGGAAGGTGCAGACATCGCCGTTGGGGAAGGTGATCGGCCCGACGACGCCGACGTTGAGGAGGACCTCGACCTCCACGTCGACGCCGGTTTCCTCGTACACCTCCCGGCGCATCGCCTGGGCCGGTTCCTCGCCGGGGTCGACCATGCCGGTGATGATGGCCCACCGGCCGTTGTCGGCCCGCCGGCCCAGCAGCACCTCCCCCGCCTCGTTGTAGACAACCGCCCCCACCCCGGGCAGCCAGAGCGGGGCGTGGCCGATCTTTTCCCTCAGCTCAAGGACGAAGTCGGGTGTAGGCATGCCAAATACCCTACGTCACCGCCGGTTCCCGGCCCGCACCGGGCACCGCCGCGGGCCGGGGAGGGGGGCTAGATCTCCGCCCCCTCCAGCAGGTCCGTCACCAGCGCCGCGATGGGCGAGCGCTCCGAGCGGGTCAGGGTGATGTGCCCGAAGAGGGGGTGGCCCTTGAGGGTCTCCACGACGGCCGCGATACCGTCGTGCCGGCCCACCCGGAGGTTGTCCCGCTGGGCGATGTCGTGGGTGAGCACGATCCGCGAGTTCTGCCCGATCCGGCTCATCACCGTCAGGAGGACGTTCTTCTCGAGGGACTGCGCCTCGTCGACGATGACGAAGGAGTCGTGGAGGCTGCGCCCGCGGATGTGGGTCAGCGGCAGCACCTCGAGCATGCCCCGGTCCAGCACCTCCTCGACGACCTCCTGGGAGACCAGCGCGCCGAGCGTGTCGAAGACGGCCTGCGCCCACGGGTTCATCTTGTCGTTCTCGCTGCCGGGAAGGTACCCGAGCTCCTGCCCGCCCACGGCGTACAGCGGCCGGAAGACGACGACCTTGCGGTGCTCGCGCCGCTCCAGCACGGCCTCGAGCCCGGCGCACAGGGCGAGCGCGGACTTGCCGGTGCCGGCCCGCCCGCCCAGGGACACGATGCCGACCTCCTTGTCGAGCAGCAGGTCGATGGCCAGGCGCTGCTCCGCGGAGCGGCCGGAGAGCCCGAAGACGTCCCGGTCGGCGCGCACCACCCGGAGCGCCTTGTCGGCCCCGACCCGCGCCAGCCCCGAGCCGCGGGGCGAGTGCAGGATCGCGCCGGTGTTGACCGGCAGTTCCGCACCGGCGTCGGAGTGTACCGGCCGGTGGTCGTAGAGGGCGTTGAGGTCCTCCACCGACACGTCGAGTTCCGCCACCCCGGTCCAGCCGGAGTCCTTCACGAGTTCGTTGCGGTACTCGTCGGCCCGCAGCCCCATGGCGGAGGCCTTGACCCGCATTGGGAGATCCTTCGACACGACGGTGACGTCGCGCCCTTCCATCGAGAGGTGCCTGGCCACCGCCAGGATCCGCGCGTCGTTGCCGGCGCTGCGGAACCCGACCGGGAGCACCTCCGGCGAGACGTGGTTGAGCTCGACCTTCAGCGTTCCGCCCTCTTCCCCGAGAGGGACCGCCGTGTCCAGCCCGCCGTGTTTGACCCGCAGGTCATCGAGCAGCCGCAGGGCCTTGCGCGCGAAGTAGCCGAGCTCCGGGTCGTGGCGCTTGCCTTCGAGTTCGGTGATGACGACGACGGGAAGGATCACCTCGTGCTCGGCGAACCGCAGCACCGCCCGCGGGTCCGACAGCAGGACCGAGGTGTCGATGACGTAGCTGCGCCGGCCGTCGGCCGCAGGGGATGGGGTGGGATCGGATGGTGCCACGTGGACTCCGCTCCGGGGTGCGGGCACCCCGAGTTCGAGGTGGGGCGGGGCGGCCCGGCGGGAGGCCGGGTCCGGCCTCCCCGTGCTGAGCGGAACGGGTGTGCGTTCCGGCGTCATGGGCGGCCTCTCCGTCCGCCGGCGGAGGCGCCGGTGGATGGAGAAAGAATACGCCGCCGGGGCCGGTGGCAAGCAGCAGGAAAACCGTGTCGAAAATGAATTGCGGATGAAGCCTCAGGAACCGAAGCGGCGCTGGCGGCGCCCGAAGTCCCGTAGGGCCCGGAGGAAGTCCACGCGGCGGAAGTCCGGCCAGAGCGCTTCGCAGAAGTAGAACTCGCTGTAGGCGCTCTGCCACATGAGGAATCCCGAGAGGCGCTGCTCCCCGGAGGTGCGGATGACCAGGTCCGGGTCCTGCTGGCCGCGGGTGTAGAGGAACGAGGAGATGTGCTGGTCGGTCAGCTCGGCGGCGAGCTCCTCGAGGGGTTTGCCCTCGGTCGCGGCTTCGAGGAGGAGTTCCTTGACGGCGTCGACGATCTCCCGCCGCCCGCCGTAGCCGACGGCGACGTTGACGTGGAGTCCGTCGATGGCCTCGGTCTGGGCCGCGAGGGCCGCGAGCTTCGCGGCGAGGTCGTCGGGCAGCAGTTCGAGGGCTCCCACGGGCTGGACGCGGACCCGGTTGCTTTCGCCGAGCCGGTCGAGGGTGTTGGCGATGATGTCGAGGAGCTGGTCGATCTCCTCCCGGGGCCGGCCCATATTGTCGGTGGAGAGCATGTAGAGCGTGACGACGTCGACGCCGAGTTCCTCGCACCAGCCGAGGAACTCGTGGATCTTGTCGGCCCCGGCCTGGTGTCCGTGGCTGGTGGGGGCGCCGGCGAGCCGGGCCCACCGCCGGTTGCCGTCGACCATGACGCCGATGTGGTGCGGGATGCGCTCGGGGCTCAGGTCCCGCTGGAGCCGGCGTTCGTAGAAGCTGTAGGCGAATTCAGGGATTTTCAGGAACACGCCCGGGCCGCCCTTTCCGTCTGAGTCGTGGTGGGCGCTCCTGCCGGAGCGCTACTCCTACGGTACCGGCACGGCGGAGAATCGTTCGGAGGCTGGACCCCCGGCCACCCTACCCGTCGGTAACTTACGCCACCGTAGGTTACGCTCTTCCCATGACTTCGCCTTCCCGACGCCGCAACGGACCGGCCCCCGCGGACCGGCCGGGGCCGGTGGAGGCCACCCTGGACGAGGTTGCCGACGTCCTGGCGGCCAAGCCGTCCTGGCGGGGCTGGATCCATGCGGTCGCCACTCCCCTGGCGCTCGCCGCGGGCATCGTGCTGGTCCTCGCCGCACCCACCGGAGCGCTCAAGGCGGCCTCGGCGGTCTATGCCGCCACCGGCGTCCTGCTGTTCGGTGTCAGCGCCGTGTACCACCGCGGGAACTGGAGGCCCCAGACCCGCCTCGTGCTCAAGCGGCTCGACCACACCAACATCATGCTCGTCATCGCCGGGTCCTACACTCCGCTGGCGTGGGCGATGCTGGAGCGCCCCACCGCGGTGACCCTGCTGTGGATTATCTGGGCGGGCGCGCTCGTCGGGGTCCTGTTCCGCATCCTGTGGCTGCACGCGCCGCGCTGGCTCTACGTGCCGGTCTACGTGGCCCTCGGTATGGGTGCGCTGTTCTACCTCCCGGCGTTCTGGGCCGCGGATCCCGTGGTGACCGTGCTCATCCTGGCCGGCGGCGCGCTCTACATCGCCGGCGCCGTCTTCTACGCCCTGCGCCGGCCGAACTTCAGCCGGGAACGGTTCGGCTTCCACGAACTCTTCCACGCCTTCACCGTTGCGGCGTTCGCCGCCCACTTCGCGGCGATCCTCCGGGCCGTCCTCGACCCCGTGGGCGCCTGAGCCGCAGCGGAGTCCTGCCCGGCCGGCCGCTGCGGCCGGCGGTGGAGGCGCTTCAGGGGTCCTCAGGAGGATGAGAGGAGCGCGATGAGCTCCTCCGGCGACCCGACGGGCCGCCGGCAGACCATCCCCCGGCACAGGTAGGCCCGGGCCGCCCCGTCCTCCCCCGGCGCCCTGCCCGCCAGCAACGGCACGACCGAACCGGCGGCGCCGTCCGGACCCCCTGGGGCGAGGACAATGCCGGCCCTGCCGAACCGCCGTCCGGCGTCCGCCAGCGCCGCCGCGGCCGCGGGCGTGCCTCCGACGACGGCCAGTTCCTGGGGTCCGGCGGCGAAGGCCTGGGCCGCCGCAAGCGCCCACCCGACGGCGGCGGGGGCGCGTTCGGCGAGGTGGCCGGCATAGCGCAGGATCTCCAGGGAGAGGGCCCGGTGCCGGGCGGAGCCGCTGTAGGCGGAGTAGGTCAGCAGGGCCGAGGCGAACAGCGCGGTGCCGCTCGGGGTGGGGCCGTCGAGGGGCTCGGAGGCCTCTTCGGAGCCCTGCGCCGCCAGCAGCGGCCCGTCGGCCGCGGCCGAGTCGGCGAGGCGGCCTCCGCGCAGGAAGCGCCGCTCGGCGGTGAGGAGGAGATTTTCCGCGGCGGTGTACCAGGCGGCGTCCCCGGTCGCGGCGAACAGGGCGAAGAGTCCCTCCGCGCAGCCCGCATAGTCCTCGAGCAGCCCCTCGATGCCGATGGTCCGCCGCTCGTGGGAGACCCGGCGCAGCACCGAGCCGTCCCAGTGCACCTCGAGGAGGTAGGACGCCGCGGCGGCGGCCGCGTCGATCAGGGCCGGCTCGCCGAGGGCCGCGCCGGAGTCGGCCAGCGCGGCGACGGCCAGTCCGTTCCAGCCGGCCACGACCTTGGCGTCCCGCCCCGGCTGCGGCCGGGCCGTCCGTGCGGCGCGGAGCCGTGGCGCTGCCGCGTCCCAGAGCCGCTGTTCGCCGGCGGAGAAGGTCCTGCCGGCGTGCAGGGTGAAGGCGCCGTCCTCGACCGCGCCGGCGTCGGTGTCGAACAGGGCCGCGACGGCCGGCGCGTCGGCACCGAGCACCCGGTCCAGCTCCGCCCGGGTCCACACATAGGTGCCGCCCTCGACGGGGCGGCCGTCGATGACCGTGTCCGCGTCGAGCGAGGAGGCGAACGCGCCGCCGTCCACGACCATCTCCTCGAGCAGCCACCGCGCCGTGCCGCGGACGACGTCGGCGGCGAGGGCCCGCCGGTCCACAGTGCGCGCGGTCAGGGCGGACTCGGCGTAGAGGCGCAGCAGCTGGGCATTGTCGTAGAGCATCTTCTCGAAGTGCGGCACGGCCCAGGCGGGGTCCACCGCGTAGCGCGCGAAGCCGCCGCCGAGCCGGTCGTAGATCCCGGAGACGGCCATGGCCTCCAGCGTCCGCCCGGCGAGTCCGGCGGCCTCCTCGGCCGTGGCGGAGGTGCTGCGCGCGTGCGCGAGCAGGAACCGAAGCGCGGTGGACGGTGGGAACTTCGGGGCGCCGCCGAACCCCGCGTGAACCGGGTCCTCCCGCCCGGCCAGGCCCAGCACGGCAGCCTCCAGCAGGGCCCCGTCGATCGGCGTGCCGGGCCCGGCGGCGATCCGCACCGGATCCGGTTCCGGGTCCAGGCCAAGGACGCCGACGAGTGCGCTTTTCTGCCGCTGGGCCGCGCCGAGGCCCTCGGCGAGCGCCGTGGCGCTGCGTTCGACCTCCCCGCGGCGCTGGGCCCAGGCCTCGGAGACCGCCTCGAGGACCTGGCGGAAGGACGGGCGCCCGCCGATGGGCAGGGGCGGGAAGTAGGTCCCGGCGAAGAAGGCCCGCCCGTCCGGGAGGGCGAACACGCTCATCGGCCACCCGCCCTGCCCGGTCATGGCCTGGGTGGCCCCCATGTAGACGGCGTCGACGTCGGGGCGTTCCTCGCGGTCCACCTTGATGCTGACGAACTGCTCGTTCAGGTACCGCGCCACCAGCTCGTCTTCGAAGGACTCGTGCGCCATGACGTGGCACCAGTGGCAGGCCGCGTAGCCGACCGAGAGGAAGACGGGCACGTCGCGCGCCCGGGCCTCGGCGAAGGCCTCGTCCCCGAACGGCCACCAGTCGACGGGGTTGTCCGCATGCTGGCGGAGGTAAGCCGATGCCTCAGCCTGCAGCCGCCGGCCCACGGGTCAGTCCCGTCCGGCCGTTCCGCCCGGAGCCGTGCCGGAGCCGGCCGCCGGTCCGGACCCGGTGCGGCCGGGCCCGGTGTGCCCGGGACCGTCCTGCGTCTCAAGGCGGGCCGGGGTGTCGGCCCCGCCCTCTTCGAGCATTGCGTTGTACCGGACGCGGCGGATCCGCTTGCTCATGTCGCGGATGAGGAAGATGACGGCGACGACGATCAGCACCGTGAAGATGAAGCCGAGGGTTCCCGGGGTCACGGACTCCGGGTCAAGGCCCGGCCGGAGGTCGTCCCCGGTTGAGGAAACCACGGCGGCCGCCAGGTTGAGCGGGAGGATCACGATGCACCACTTTCGACTCCGGCGGCGGACAGCCCGCCACCTTCCAATTCTACGGGTCCCCGGCTCAGCGTGGCTCCGTGATTCCGGCGAAGAGGTCGTGCTCCGGGAGGGACGACTCGACATGGGACCGGATCAGCGAGTAGTCCTCCCACGGCCACACCTTGCGCTGCATTTCGGCGGAGACGGCGAAGAAGAACCCCTCGGGGTCCACCTGGGTGCGGTGCGACATCAGGGCCTTGTCCCGCAGCCCGAAGAAGTCGCCGGCGTCGATCTGGGTCGTCGTCGCGTGGGTGGGGGCCGGCGGCTGGTGGCCCTCGGCGTCCGCCTCGAGCCACTGGGCGATCCGCTCCGCGTGGGGCGACTGGATCCCCGCCTCCTCGAGGGCGAAGTGCAGGGCACGGAAACGCTCAGGGTTGAAGGCGCGGTCGTAGTAGAGCTTGTCCACCTGCCAGGCCTCCCCGGTGCCGGGGTAGCGGGCGGGGTCCCCGGCCGCCTCGAAGGCCTCCACGGCGACCCGGTGGGCCATGATGTGGTCGGGGTGCGGGTATCCGCCGTTCTCGTCATAGCTGAGGATCACGTGCGGGCGGAACCCGCGCACGAGCCGGACCAGGGGCGCGGCGGCCCGCTCCAGCGGCTGGAGGGCGAAACAGCCCGCCGGGAGGTCCGGCAGCGGGTCCCCTTCGGGCAGCCCCGAGTCGGCGAAACCCAGCCAGCGCTGCCGGACGGACAGCACCTCCGCCGCGCGGGCCATCTCCAGGCGGCGCAGGCCGGCCAGGTCCCGGCGGGCGTGGGCGTCGCCCTCCATCGCCGGATTCAGGATCGAGCCGCGTTCGCCTCCCGTGCAGGTGGCAACGAGCACGTCGACGCCGGCGGCAGCGTATTTCGCCATGGTCGCCGCGCCCTTGCTCGACTCGTCGTCGGGGTGGGCATGGACCGCCAGCAGGCGGAATCCATGGCGGGACGCGGCGGTGTTATCCGTGCTGAACAAGGAGGCTCCTGGGAAGGGTCGGGTGAGGCAGGTGCGCGGGCCGCGGTGCTGGAGAACCGCGCCGCGGATCGACGGTAAAATACGGAGGTGAGCTCCGAGCATGCGCCTCCCCCAAGAGTAGCCAATCGCTACGGTGCCCCCAAGCCGGTGCGCGCGGCCGGGCGGCGCCGCTGGTGGATCGTCGGGGCCCTCGCGGCAGCCGTGATCGTCATCGGCATCTTTGCCTTTTCCACGGTGGCGCCGCGGGTCTCCTTCAAGGATGTGGGGTTTGCCCTCTCCTCGAACCAGGAGGCGCGGGTGGACTTCGAGGTGACCAAGCCCACGGACGCCACCGCCCGGTGCGCCGTGCAGGTGCTCAGCGAGAACTACGCCATCGTCGGGTGGAAGGTCGTCACGATCGGACCCACTGCCGCGACGGATGCGGCGGACGGCGGGCGCACGACGGCGCAGCGGGTCGAGCTGCGCACCGACTCCCCCGGGGTCTCCGGTGGCGTCGACAGCTGCTGGATTGCCGGAACCCGCGACTGACCCCGCACCCGGCGCCCCGCCGAAACTGCACCTTCCCACGCTTTGCCGCCCCCGAAGGGTGGTGATCCGCACACTCGGCGGAGGGCGCCGGAACGCCGGGCGGCAGCGAAAAGAAGGCCACTGGGTTTTTTCTTGGGTTATCCCGGGGTGCTGACTAGACTGGACGAATACACGCCCCGCCCCGACGGAGACCCCCCGTGGTCACCCAGACGGCGGGGTTCTTGCTTGTGGGTCGGCCTTACGGTTCCGGCCGGCGGGCAGAACACCAAGAGCCGGCCCGCACGCGCGGGTCCGGACATACCAAAGGAGATGCCCCGTGTCCACTAACAGCGCACCCGTTGCCTGGCTCACGCAGGAGTCCTACACGCGCCTCAAGGCCGAGCTGGAACACCTCTCCGGGCCCGGGCGCACCGAGATCGTTGCTCGCATCGAGCAGGCCCGCTCGGAGGGCGACCTCAAGGAGAACGGCGGCTACCACGCCGCCAAGGAGGAGCAGGGCAAGGCCGAGGCCCGCATCCGCCAGCTCACCGCGCTGCTCAACAACGCGCAGGTCGGGCAGGCCCCCGCGGACGACGGCGTGGTGGAGCCGGGCATGATGGTCGAGGCGAAAATCGCCGGCGACGTCGAAACCTTCCTCCTCGGCAGCCGCGAGGTCGCCGGCGACACCGACATCGACGTCTACAGCGAGCGTTCGCCCCTCGGCGCCGCCATCCAGGGCAAGAAGGCCGGTGACACGGTGAGCTACACCGCGCCCAACGGCCGGACCATCACCGTGGAGATCCTCGCCGCCAAGCCCTACGCCGGCTGAGCGGCCCACACGCCGCCCGGGCGAGGGCGGTTCAGCGCAGCAGGATGCGGTCCGTTCCGGAAGGGACGGGCCGCTTCCGCAGCAGGAACGCCGCGAGGAGCCCGCCGAGGGCCCCGAACAGGTGCGCCTGCCAGGAGATGTTGGAGCCGACGACGGGCAGCACCCCCCAGAGGATCGACCCGTACATCGAGAACACCACCACCGCCAGGAGGATCTGCCTCCAGTTCCGGTTGTAGAAACCGCGGGCGATCAGGTAGGTGAACAGGCCGAACACCACCCCCGAGGCGCCGATCGTCAGCCCGCCGCCGGTGAGCCAGACGCCGAACCCGCTGGCGAGCCAGCTGCTGCCCAGGGCCACGGCGAACCGGCGGATCCCCTCGAGGAACGCGAGGAAGCCGAGCACCACCAGCGGCAGCGTGTTGCTCAGCAGGTGCCCGACGCCGCCGTGGAGCAGCGGCGCGAACAGGATCCCGTCAAGGCCGCGGACCCGGCGCGGCTCGATCGCCAGGAACGAGGTCAGCCCCCGGCCGGAGAACGTGTCGACGAGGTAGAGCGCCCACAGCACCGCGGCAAACACCAGGACGGTGGCGAGGCCGGTCTTCGCGCGCCGGGCCAGCATCTCAGCCCTGGATGACAACGGGTTGGAAACCTTCGGCCCGCAGGTTGCTCAGGACCTGCTCGCAGTGCTCATCGCCCTTGGTCTCCATATTGATGGTGATCGCGACATCGCCCATGCTGATGGAGCCGCCCACCCGGGTGTGGTCGACGCCGGTCACGTTGGCGTCGGACTCGGCGATGATCCGGGAGATGGTCGCCAGCGAACCGGGGCGGTCATCGAGCAGCATGCGGACCACGAGGTAGCGGCCGGCGGCGGCGAGGCCGCGCTGGATCACCTTGAGCATCAGCATGGGGTCGATGTTGCCACCGGAGAGCACGACGGCGGTGTTGCCCGGCAGGGCCCCGTTTTCGGTGAGCTTGCCGTCGAGCAGCGCGGCGATTCCGACGGCGCCGGCCGGTTCGACGACCATCTTCGTGCGCTCCAGCAGGAAGATCAGGGCCCGCGCGAGGGAGTCCTCGCTGACCGTGACGACGTCGTCGACGAGTTCCCGGATGATGGAGAACGGCAGCTGGCCCGGCCGGCCAACGGCGATGCCGTCGGCGATGGTGGACACCTTGGTCAGCGGCACGAGCGCATCGGCCGCGAGCGAGGGCGGGTAGGCGGCCGCGTTCTCCGCCTGCACGCCGATGATGCGGATGTTCCGGCCGAGCTCGCGCGCGCGGGCCTTGACCGCCACCGCGACCCCGGCCAGGAGCCCGCCGCCGCCGACGCCCATCAGGATGGTGTCGACCTCGGGGCACTGCTCGAGGATTTCGAGGCCGATCGTGCCCTGCCCGGCCACGACGTCGACATTGTCGAAGGGGTGCACGAACACCGCGCCCGTCTCGTCGGCGTGCCGCTGGGCCTCCGCGAGGGCCTCGTCGACATTGTGCCCGTGGAGGACCACCTCGGCGCCGTGCCCGCGGGTGGCGGCGAGCTTGGGCAGCGCGACCCCCAGCGGCATGTAGATCCGGGCCCGGATGCCGAGCCGGCTGGCGGCGACGGCCACGCCCTGGGCGTGGTTTCCGGCGGAGGCCGCGACGACGCCGCGGGCGCGTTCGGCCGGCGTCAGCTTCGCCATCCGGGTGTAGGCCCCGCGCACCTTGAAGGAGCCGGCCCGCTGGAGGTTCTCGCACTTGAGCCAGACATTGGCGCCGATGAGCCGGCCCAGCGCCCGGGACTCCTCGATGGGCGTGCGCGCGATGACCCCGCGCAGCAGCTCCTGGGCGGCCTCGACGTCACCGAGGGTGACCGGGAGCCGTGACATTTCTTCGAGGGTGTGGGTGGACGCGGCGCCAAGGGCCGTCTGCTCTGTCACAGGGTTGTCTCATTTCAGGATTCGGGGAGCGGCAGCGGATCCGGGGCCGGATGCGACCCGCGCAGGGCCGGATCGGTCTCCCAGGCCCGCCGCGCAATGTATTTCACTGAGGTGTTCAGCACGGCCAGCAGCGGCACCGAGAACAGCGCGCCGGGGATTCCCGCGACGAGGGTCCCGCCGGTCACCGCCAGCACCACCGCGAGGGGGTGGAGGGCAACCGCCGGCCCCATCACCATGGGCTGCAGGAAATGGCCTTCAAGCTGCTGGACGACGAGCACGATCGCGAGCATGATCAGGGCGTTCACCCAGCCGTTGGCCACCAGGGCCAGCAGCACCGCGAGGAACCCGGTGGCGAGCGCTCCGACGATGGGGATGAAGGAGCCGAGGAACACGAGCACCGCCAGCGGCAGCGCCAGTGGAACCCCGATCACCGCCGCACCGGCGCCGATGCACGCCGCGTCCACGAAGGCCACGAGGAGCTGGACCCGGACATAGGTTGCCATCGAGGTCCAGCCGCGGCGGCCCGCGCCGTCGATCGCGGCCCGCGCCCGGAGCGGCGCCAGGCCGACGAGAAAGCGCCAGATCCGTCCGCCGTCGAGCAGGAAGAAGATCAGGGCGAACAGGGTGAGGAGCGAACCGGCCGCGAAGTGTCCCGCGCTGCTCCCGAAGGACAGCGCGCCGCTGACGATGGAGCCGCTGTTGTTCTGCACCGCGTTCCCGGCGTCCTGCAGGTACTGGGTGACCTGGTCGGTGGTGAGGTTCAGCGGCCCGTCGGACAGCCAGTCGAGGACCTGTTCGATCCCGGCCCGCGCCTCGGCCCACAGGCTTGCGAAGCCCAGCGCCAGCTGCCGTCCCACGAGCGAGAGCGCCGCACCGATCAGCAGGATCAGCCCGACGACGGTGACGGCGACCGCCAGCCCCGTCGGGACCCTGTGCCGGGTGAGGAACGTCGTGAACGGCAGCAGCAGTGAGGAGAGCAGGCCCGCGATCATCAAGGGGATGACGAGCAGCGAGATGGCGCTCAGCAGCCAGATGAGGACTCCTGCGACAACCAGGACGATTCCCACGCGCCAGGACCAGGCGGCGCCGACCCTCAGTGCGTAGGGAACATCATCCTGCGGAGCGGGGCGTCCGGTCCGTGCTGGGGATCCACCGGCAGTGCCGCGGGGTGCGCGGGGGGACTGTGCGGCGGGATCGGCCGCCCCGGTGGGGGCGGCGGAGGGAAGTGCAGCCGTGCCGTCGGCGGCGCCCGGGGTGGCGGCGGCGGGAACGGCACGCGGGAGAGTCCGCTTGGGGAAACCTCCGGAGAGTCGCTGCATGAGCCAATCCTTCCATACAAGCCTCTCCCGGGAGTTAACCGAGACGCGGGCGGATTCCCCACCGGGCGGAGAAGGTCGCGCCGGGCTCGAGCCACCTCAGGCCCTCCCCCGAGTTGAAGGTATTGGCCGGCGCCGTCATGGGCTCGACGGCGACCGCCCGGTCGACGCCCGGATAGGTGCGGCTGATAAACACGTGCACGAACCCGAACTCCGGGTCGGCCCAGAGGGTCACGGACCGGCCGTCCGGGGCGGCGAGGGTGTGCTCGAAGCGACCGTCTACGGCGGTGAGCCCCGTGAAGGCCGAATCGAACTCGATGTCGCCGACGCGCTGCCCGGCGCGCAGGTCCCTCTCCCCGGACACCGGGACGCGGCCCACCGGGATGGAGCGCTCGTCGGTGTCGAAGACGTCGTCGGCGTGCACCGTGAGGGTGAGATCCTCGGTGGGCACCCCGGAGATCTTCAGGTAGGGGTGGGCGCCCAGGCCGAAGGGCGCCCTGGCCGATGAGTGGTTGGTGAGCGACTGGGTGACCTGCAGCCCCTCACCCGTCAGTTCGTAGGCCGCGGTGTGGGTGAGGTGGAAGGGGTAGCCGTGCTGCGGGAAGATCTCGGCGGCGAGGACGACGGCGTCCCCGGCCACCGACTGCGCGGAGTAGCCGGTGTTGCGCAGCAGCCCGTGGCTCGCGTTGCCCTTCGAGGGTTCGGTGATGTCGAGGCGCTGCTCGGCGCCGTCGAGCATCCAGACGCCGCGGTCGATGCGGTTGGCCCATGGCGCGAGGAGGATCCCGCCGCCGCCGGCGGGGATCGAGTCCTCGCCCCAGGTTTCGGTCAGCAGCACCCCGTCCACGGTGTAGGAGCGCAGGGCCGCCGCGAGGGAGGCGACCACCGCGGTGGAGGTGCCGGAGGTGAGGACGTAGTTCGTGCCGGAGGCCGGCCGGCTGGGAGTATCCATGCCCCGATGCTACCGCCGGTCCGGGGGAATCCTCAGTCCCGGAGAGCGGGCTTCCGTCCGTCCCGGCTTTCGGATATGTTAGTTTCTGTTCGATTTTGTTCGGCCCCGGCCGCGGCGCTCCGGCGCCCGGCCGCCGCCACTGCCCGGGAGGTGGAATGCTCGCTGCGGAGCGGCACGCCGCCATCCTCGCGGCCCTTGACGGGCGCCCGGTGGTGCGCGTCACCGAACTCGCCGGCAAGCTCGGCGTGTCCGAGATGACGGTGCGCCGCGACATCGACGCCCTCTCGGCCGCCGGCTCGGTCCACCGCATCCACGGCGGCGCGGCGCGGGCGGGAGTGCTGGCCGCCACCGAACCCGGCTTCCCGGCCAATACCCGCCGCCAGGCGTCCCAGAAACGGGCCATCGCCCGGGCCGCGGCCCAACTTGTGCTTCCGGGGATGACCATCTCGGTGACCGCCGGCACCACAACGGTCCAGCTCGTTGAGCACCTCACGCAGATCGAGGGGCTCACGGTCGTCACGAACTCCCTCCCCGCGGCGGACCGGCTCCACCGGCTCGCCGCGGGCGGCCGCGGACCGGCCGTGCTGCTCACGGGCGGGGAGCGCTCCCCCTCCGAGGCCCTTGTTGGACCGCTGGCCACCGCCGCCATCCGGACCCTCCATGTCGACCTGTGCTTCATGGGCGTCCACGGCGTCGACGTCGAGGCCGGCATCACCACCCCCAACCTCGCCGAGGCCGACACCAACAGGGCCTTCGCCGAGGGCTGCGGGCACCTGGTGGTGCTGGCGGACTCGACGAAGTTCGGCGTCGTCAGCCTGGCCCGGATCACCGGCCTCGAGGAGACCTCGTGCCTGATCACCGACACCCTTCCTGCGGAGCCCGGCTTCGCACGGCGGACCCTCGTCACCACCCCCGAGACCATCAAGGACACAAGGAAAGCCCTCACATGACGCACATCACCCCCACAACGCTCTCGGACGGCCGCGAGCTGATCTACTTCGACGCCTCGGAGGATTCCGCCCGGCTGCACGCCGACACCGCCGCGACCACGGACCGCCGCGGGCTCGACCCCCGCGGCACCGCCACCGGCGATGCCCGGTACGACGCGCTCAGCGGCGAATGGGTCGCCGTGGCGGCGCACCGCCAGACCCGCACGCACCTCCCCCCGGCCGACCAGTGCCCCCTGTGCGCGTCGAGCGAGCGCTACCTCTCGGAGATCCCGGCCCCGGACTACGAGGTGGTGGTGTTCGAGAACCGGTTCGCCTCCTTCGGCCCGCAGCTCGGCCCGCTGCCGGATACCCCCGGGTGGGGCACGACGACGACGGCCTTCGGGCGCTGCGAGGTCATCGCCTTCGACCCGGCGCACGACGGTTCCTTCGCCTCCCTTTCCCCCGAGCGCGCCCGCACCGTCATCGACGCGTGGGCCCAGCGCACCGAGGCCCTCTCGGCGATGGAAGGCATCCGGCAGGTCTTCCCCTTCGAGAACCGCGGCGCCGAGATCGGCGTCACCCTGCTCCACCCGCACGGCCAGATCTACGCCTACCCCTTCATCCCCCCGCGTGCCGCCCAGCTGGGCGCCCAGGCCCTGGCCTTCCACCAGGCCTCCGGGGGACGGGAGACCCTGATGGGCGCCGCCCTGAAGCGGGAGCGGGACTCCGGGGAGCGGATGATCCTCGAGGGCAGGCACTTCAGCGCCTTCGTCCCCTTCGCCGCGCGCTGGCCGCTCGAGGTGCACCTCGTCCCGCACCGCCAGGTCCCCGACCTCGCGGCACTGGACCCGGCCGAGCGCGATGACCTCACCGAGGTCTACCTGAACCTGCTGGGCAAGGTCGACGCCCTCTACTCGACCCCCACCCCGTACATCGCCGCCTGGCAGCAGGCGCCCCTCGACGCGCTCATCCGGCCGGCCAGCTACCTCCACCTGCAGCTGACCTCGCCGCGCCGCGCGGAGGACAAGCTGAAGTTCCTGGCCGGCTCCGAAGCCGCCATGGGAGCTTTCATCAACGACACCACCCCCGAGCAGGTTGCGGACCGGCTGCGCAACGCCGTGCCCGCAACCGAAGGAAAGGCCACCCCATGACTCTCTCCGCACCGGAACTCGCCGCTGCCTTCACCGCCCGCTTCGGCGCCGAACCCGCCGGCGTCTGGTCGGCACCCGGCCGGGTGAACCTGATCGGCGAGCACACCGACTACAACGACGGCTTCGTACTCCCCTTCGCCATCGACCGCTCCACCCTGGTGGCGGCCCGCCCGCGCACCGACCGCACCGTCCGGGTCGCCTCAACCTTCCCCGGGGGCGACGTCGTCACCGCGGACCTCGACGGACTGGCTCCGGGCGGCGTCGAGGGCTGGGCGGCCTACCCGGTGGGCGTGCTCTGGGCGTTCGGCCGGTCCGGCCACGAGACCCCGGGCATGGACCTGCTCGTGGACTCCTCGGTGCCCGTCGGCGCCGGGCTCTCCTCCTCGGCCGCGCTCGAGTGCGCCGTCGCGGCCGCGGCGAACGACCTGGCCAACGCCGGGCTCACCCGATCGCAGCTGGCCACCATCGGGCGGTTGGCGGAGAACGAGATGGTCGGCGCCCCGACCGGCATCATGGACCAGACGGCCTCGCTCCAGGGGGAGGTGGGTCATGCCGTCTTCCTCGACTGCCGCAGCCTCGAGACGATGCTCGTGCCGCTCGACCTCGACGGCGCGGGACTGACCCTGCTCGTGATGGACACCCGGGTGAGCCACTCACACTCGACCGGAGGCTACGCCTCCCGGCGGGCGTCCTGCGAGAAGGGCGCCGAACAGATGGGCGTGCCCGCCCTGCGCGACCTCTCGGTGTCCGACCTGGGCAACGCCGCCGGGATCCTCGACGAGGAGACCTTCCGGCGGGTGCGCCACGTGGTGACCGAGAACGCCCGGGTCGAGGACGCCGTCGCCGTGCTCACCACCAAGGGACCCGGTGCGCTGGGGCCGCTGCTGAACCAGAGCCACGCCTCGATGCGTGACGACTTCGAGATCAGCAGCCCCGAACTGGACCTCGCCGTTGACACCGCGGTGTCGGCCGGCGCCGTGGGGGCGCGGATGACCGGCGGTGGATTCGGCGGCGCCGCGATCGCCCTGGTGCACAGCGCCGACGCGGGCGCGGTCACCGAGGCGGTTACGGCCGCCTTTGCCGGCGCCGGCTACAAGGAACCGGCGATCTTCAGCGTGATGCCGGACGCCGGCGCCCGCCGGGTGGCCTGAGCCCCGGCCGCGGACGAAGCGGTGGCACCCGGTAGCCCGGGTGCCACCGGGATCCAAAAGGAAGGGCCCGCAGCGGATGCTGCGGGCCCTTCCTGGTTCATTCTTCAGTCATCGAGTGGTTCTGCCGGTCGGTTACTCGTCGCCGCGCAGGATCGCGATGAGGCGCAGGAACTCGATGTACAGCCAGACCAGGGTGACCGTGAGGCCGAAGGCGGCCGTCCACGAGTAGCGCTGCGGGGCGCCGTTCCGGACCGCCTCCTCGATCTGGGTGAAATCGATGATCAGCGAGAACGCGGCGAGGCCGATGGCGAGGATGCCGACCAGGACGCCGAGCGGGATGCCGAGGATGACCACTTCCGAGCGCAGGCCCCACGGCGAATCAATGGCACCGAAGGCCACGAGGCCGAGGTTGATCAGCGAGAACGCCAGGTAGCTCAGCATGGCGATCATAAAGAACTTCATCGCCTTCGGCGTCGCACGCACCTTGCCGCTCTTGAAGAGGGCCAGGGTCACGCCGAACACCGTCAGGGTGCCGATCAGGGCCTGGAGCGCGATACCGGGCAGGAAGGCCTCGAGGGTCATGGTGATTCCGCCGAGGAACATACCCTCGAGCGCCGAGTACGCCAGGATCAGCCCGGGAACCGGCTCGCGCTTGAAGGAGTTGACCAGTCCGAGGACGAGTCCGCCGATGAGCCCGACGATCATCAGGACCGGAGCCAGGCCCGGGAGCAGGAGCGCCGGAACAGCGGCTCCCAGCAGGACCACGGCGATGGAGAGGATGGTCTTGACGATGACGTCGTCGTAGGTCATCCGGCCGGTCTCGGCCGGGCCCGCCGCGGGGCGGTTGTACATGTGCTCCAGCTGCTGCTGGTTCAGGGCCGACTGACCAGCGAAGGTCGTCGTGCCGTAAGCCGCCGGGCTCGTGCCGCGGGCGGCTGAACGGAAGGTCTTTCCGTTGAAAACCGGATTTCCGCCGATTGCCATTTTCTGTAGTCCTCCAATTGGGGGCTGTAAGTTGACACAACCCTACACATATCAACGCATTCCGGCGGGTTTTGTTCCCCATCCTGGGCCCTCCACCACGCCGCGGCGGCGCAGTTGTTATCCAATCGCTACCTGCGCAGCCCCGATTGGGGCCGAACGGAATCGGTGCCCGAGTAACATAAGCTCCACATTGAGTGACACCAGTCACACGTATGATCTCCTGCCCGTCCGGCAGGCGGCCCCCACAGTGGAGGTTCCTATCTTGATAACCCAACCGACGCCTGCACGGCTCGGGAAGATGGTCGCTGCCCTTTTCAGCGTCCTTCTCGCCGTGCTTCTCAGCGCACCGTCAGCGCAGGCGTCCACCCAGCCGCCCGTGAGGGCGATGAATTCCGCGGTACCTGCAACTGTTCAGGCGGAAGAGTTCCAGGACCGCATCAGCGGCGTCCTCCGCGGCGTCGACGGCCCCATCGCCGATGTCACCATCACGGCCACGGGCAACGGCTTCGAAGGCGAGACCACCTCCGGCGAGAACGGCTTCTGGTCCATCGGCGTACCGGAACAGGGCTCGTACGAGGTCGAGGTCGACGAGGACACCCTCCCCGCGGGCATCACCCTCGCCGAGGGCCAGGAGAACCCGCGCACCGTCACCTTCGCCGGAACCTCCAATGCCACGACCCTCTTCCTTTTCGGTGAGGGCATCGTCGCCCAGGGCGGCACCTTCTGGGACACCCTCGCCGAGCGGGCCCTCGCGGGCTTCAGTTTCGGGCTGCTCCTGGCCCTGAGCGCTGTCGGGTTGTCCCTGATCTTCGGCACCACCGGCCTGACCAACTTCGCCCACGGCGAGATGGTCACCCTCGGGGCGGTCCTCACCTTCGGGTTCGCCGCGCTCGGGCTCCCCGCCCCGGTCGCCATCGTCCTGGCCGTGATCGGCGGCGGCGTGCTGGGCTACGTGCAGGACGCCGGGCTGTGGAAGCCGCTGCGCAACCGCGGCACCGGCCTCGTCCCGATGATGATCGTCAGCATCGGGCTGGCGCTGGCGCTGCGCTACATCATCCAGTTCAACTTCGGCGGCGCCACCACGCAGCTTCCCGGCTCCCAGGGTGAGGTCATCAGCCTCGGGGCTGTCTCCATCTCGCGGAACAACCTGAACTCGCTGGTCGTCAGCCTCGTCGTGATCCTGCTGGTGGCCTTCCTGCTCCTGCGCACGCGCATCGGCAAGGCCACGCGCGCGGTCGCCGACAACCCCGCGCTCGCCGCGGCGTCCGGCATCGACGTCGACCGGGTGATCCGCATCGTCTGGGTGATCGGCGGCATGCTCGCGGCCCTGGGCGGCATCCTGTGGGCGTACTACCGCCCCGGGGTTTCCTACAACATGGGCCAGCAGATCCTGCTGCTGATCTTCGCCGGCGTCGTGCTCGGCGGCCTGGGCACCGTCTTCGGCGCACTTGTCGGGTCGATCATCGTGGGGCTCTTCGTGGAAATCTCAACGCTCTGGCTCGAGGCCGACCTTAAGTACGTCGGTGCTCTGCTCATCATGATTCTCGTGCTCCTCTTCCGGCCGCAGGGTATTCTCGGCCGCCGCGAGCGCATAGGTTAGGGGTCACCATGGATTTCGGAAACATCCTTGTCAACGCCTTCGGTGAGCTCATCAGCCCGACGACGGCGGCCTACGCGCTGGCCGCCCTCGGGCTGGCAGTCCACTTCGGCTACTCGGGCCTGCTGAACTTCGGCCAGGCCGGCTTCATGGCCGTCGGCGCCTACGGCTTCGCCATCTCCACCCTGACCTTCAACGCCCCGCTGCCCGTCGCGGTGCTGGTGGCCCTACTCTCGTCGGTCATCTTCGCCATCGTGCTGGGCATCCCCACGCTGCGTCTCCGCGCCGACTACCTGGCGATCGTGACGATCGCCGCCGCGGAGATCGTCCGCTACGTGGTGACGACGAACGACCTGACGGAGGTCACCGGTTCGGCGAACGGCCTGGCGGCCTTCGAGGGCGGGTTCTACGGGCTCAACCCCTTCCCGGCGGGCACCTACAACATCGGCCCGCTCGCCATGAACGAACGCGACTTCTGGATCCGCGTCGTCGGCTGGTCGGTCGTGATCATCGCCTGCCTCACCGTGTGGCTGCTGATGCGCAGCCCCTGGGGCCGGGTCCTCAAGGGAATCCGCGAGGACGAGAACGCCGTCCGCGCCCTCGGCAAGAACGTCTACGCCTACAAGATGCAGGCGCTCGTGATCGGCGGCATCCTCGGCTCCCTGGCGGGAATGGTCTTCACCCTTCCCCGCGGCGCCGTCCAGCCCGCCAACTACGCTACCGAGCTGACGTTCTTCCTCTACACCTGCCTGCTGCTCGGGGGCATGGCCACTGTGCTGGGGCCGGTGATCGGCGCCATGATGTTCTGGCTGGTCCTGTCGCTGACCCAGGGCATCCTGTACGGGGCGATCGAGTCGGGTGCCATCACCTTCCTCACCAACGTCCAGGCCGGGCAGCTGCGCTACATCCTCGTCGGTATCGCCCTGATGCTGCTGATGGTCTTTAGGCCGCAGGGCGTGCTGGGCAACAAGAAGGAGCTGGCATTCGCATGAGCGAGAATCCCACCAACCCCGCCCGGTCCGGCGGCGGCGCGCACCGGGCGACGCCGTCGGAGCCCGCCTCCGCAGGGTCCGCCGTCGCGGAGGCCCCCGCCGGCGAGGACTACATGAACGATTCACGGCCCATCGCCACCGGCGAGGCCGGTCCGGGCTGCCGCAAGCGGGACCCGATCGTAGTGGCGAAGAACGTCACCCGCAGCTTCGGCGGCATCAACGCCGTCGACGTCGAGTACCTCGAGATCCCGCGCAACAAAATCACCGCCCTGATCGGCCCCAACGGCGCCGGAAAGACGACCCTGTTCAACCTGCTGACCGGGTTCGACACCCCCAACAGCGGTGACTGGGAGTTCGACGGCAAGGCGCTCGCGAAGGTCCCGCCCTACAAGGTGGCCCGCATGGGCATGGTGCGCACCTTCCAGCTCACCAAGGTCATGGGCAAGCTGACGGTCATCGAGAACATGCGCCTTGGTGCCACCAAGCAGCCCGGCGAGAGCCTGGCCAAGGCCCTGTTCAAGAACCTGTGGGGTGCCCGTGAAAAGGAGATCACCGCCCAGGCCGAGGTGCTGCTCGCCAAGTTCAAGCTTGACGCCAAGCGCGACGACTACGCGGCCTCCCTCTCGGGCGGGCAGCGCAAACTCCTGGAGATGGCCCGGGCCCTGATGGTCAAGCCACGGCTCGTGATGCTCGACGAGCCGATGGCCGGCGTGAACCCGGCCCTGACCCAGTCGCTGCTCGACCACATCAAGAACCTCAAGGCCGAAGGCATGACCGTGCTGTTCGTCGAGCACGACATGCACATGGTCCGCCACATCGCCGACTGGGTGGTGGTGATGGCCGAAGGGAAGGTCGTCGCCGAGGGTCCGCCCGAGATCGTCATGAAGGACCAGGCCGTGATCGACGCCTACCTGGGCGCGCACCACGACGTCGACCTCGGCGACTCCGCCGGCGTCGAGCGCCTCGAGGAGGAGCTCGCCCGGGACGAAGAATCGGTCGTCGGCACCGAGGACGAGGGAATCCTCGGCCACTCGATCACCGAGGTCAGCGAACCCGGATCCACCCGAACCGGATCCACCGGCACTGAGGAGACAAAGCGATGAGCGAGTACGAAGGCGACTCAGTGGTGAAGGTGACCGACCTCGTGGCCGGTTACCTGCCGGGGGTCAACATCCTCAACGGGTGCAGCATCGAGGCCCGCAGGGGCGAACTGATCGGCATCATCGGGCCGAACGGCGCGGGCAAGTCGACGCTGCTCAAGGCGATGTTCGGCCTGGTCAAGATCCACTCGGGGCAGGTCATGGTGCGCGGCAAGGACCTCACCGGCCTGAAGGCGAACCGCCTGGTGACCCAGGGCGTGGGCTTCGTGCCGCAGAACAACAACGTCTTCTCGACGCTGACCATCGAGGAGAACCTGCAGATGGGCATGTACCAGCGGCCCAAGGACTTCAAGAAGCGGTTCGACTTCGTCACCGGCCTCTTCCCCGAACTGGGCAAGCGGCGCGCCCAGCGGGCGGGTTCGCTCTCCGGCGGCGAGCGCCAGATGGTTGCCATGGGCAGGGCCCTGATGATGGAGCCGGCGGTGCTGCTGCTCGACGAGCCCTCCGCGGGTCTCTCCCCCGTCAAGCAGGACGAGACGTTCCTGCGCGTCCACGAGATCAACCGGGCCGGCGTCTCGGTGATCATGGTCGAGCAGAACGCGCGGCGCTGCCTGCAGATCTGCGACCGCGCGTACGTGCTCGACCAGGGCAAGGACGCGTACACCGGAACGGGGCGTGAACTGATGAAGGACCCCAAGGTGATCCAGCTGTACCTGGGCACCCTGGCCGACACGGCCTGATTTCCCAGCAAGGAACCTGCGGGCGGCACCGGAAACGGGCCGCCCGCAGTCTTTTAAGCCGCGGCGCCGCTCAACCCCTTGACGTATACCCCCCAGGGGTATATGTTCGGCGTGTCAGGATTTCCGGGCCAGGTCAAGGAGCCTCCCATGCAGCATCGAACCCAGCCCTCCCCCGGGGTGCACGAGCACTCCCCCGGGGTGCACGAGCACTCCCCCGGGGTGCACGAGCACTCCCCCGCGGCGGTGCATCAGAGCGCCCCGCCCACCGGTTCGGCAGGTCCGGCCGGTCATACCGGGCACGATGACCATCAAACCCACGCCGCGGGCCACCACGCCGGGCACAGCACCGCCATGTTCCGCAGCAGGTTCTGGATCAGCCTGGCCCTCGCCGTTCCGGTCGTCGCCTTCAGCCCGATGTTCGCCATGCTCCTCGGGTACGACGCACCCTCCTTCCCGGGGGCGGCGCTCATTCCCCCGGTACTGGGCACGGCCATCTTCGTCTATGGCGGCACCCCGTTCCTGCGCGGCGGGTGGGGCGAACTGAGGTCGCGGCAGCTCGGCATGATGCTGCTCATCGCCATGGCCATCACCGTGGCCTTCGCCGCCTCCTGGAGCACCACCCTCGGCCTCGGCGGGTTTGACCTCGACTTCTGGTGGGAACTCGCCCTGCTGATCGTCATCATGCTCCTGGGCCACTGGATGGAGATGCGCGCCCTCGGCTCGGCCGCCGGCGCCCTCGACGCCCTCGCCGCACTGCTGCCCGACGAGGCCGAGAGGGTCACCGCGGACGGGATCGAAACCGTGCCGGTAGCCTCGCTCGCCCCCGGCGATGTCGTCCTCGTGCGTTCCGGGTCGCGGGCGCCTGCCGACGGCACTCTCACCGACGGCGCGGCGGAGTTCGATGAATCGATGATCACCGGCGAATCGCGCACGGTGCTCCGCCGGACCGGGGATCCCGTCACGGCCGGCACGGTGGCCACGGACAACGCCGTGCGCATGGCGGTCACCGCCGTCGGCGGCGACACGGCGCTGGCCGGAATCCAGCGGCTCGTCGCGGACGCGCAGGCCTCCTCCTCCCGGGCGCAGGCCCTGGCCGACCGGGCCGCCGCCCTGCTCTTCTACTTCTCCCTCACCGCCGGCGTCGTGACGTTCCTCGCCTGGCTGGCCCTCGGAAGCCCCGAGGACGCCGTCGTGCGCACCGTGACCGTGCTCGTCATCGCCTGCCCCCACGCCCTGGGCCTGGCCATCCCCCTGGTGATCGCCCTCTCCACCGAGCGGGCCGCCCGGGCCGGGGTGCTGATCAAGGACCGGCTGGCGCTCGAGCGGATGCGCACCATCGACGTCGTGCTCTTCGACAAGACCGGGACCCTCACCGAGGGCCGTCCGGCCGTCACCGGCACCGCCGCGGTCCCCGGAATCGACCGCGCGCAGCTGCTGGCCCTCGCCGCGGCCGCCGAGGCCGACAGCGAGCATCCCGTCGCGCGGGCGGTGGTCCGGGCGGCCGCCGCGGACCCCGCGGCCACCGAGCTGGGCTACACCGGCACCGGGTTCTCCTCGATGACCGGGCGAGGGGTGCGGGCCACCGTCGCCGGCTCCGAGGTCCTCGTCGGTGGGCCGAACCTCCTGCGCGAGCTCTCCCTGACGACCCCGGCCGGCATCGCCGGGCCGGTGGCGGAGTGGATGGGCCGCGGGGCGTCGGTGCTCTCGGTGGTCCGCGACGGGCGCATCATCGGTGCGCTGGCGCTTGAGGACCGGGTGCGGGAGGAGTCCCGGGCCGCGGTCCGGGCCCTGCAGGAGCGCGGGGTGAAGGTCGCCATGATCACCGGTGACGCCCGGCAGGTCGCCGAGGCGGTCGCCCGAGAGCTCGGCGTGGACGAGGTCTTCGCCGACGTCCTCCCCCAGGACAAGGACGCGAAGGTCTCCGAACTGCAGGCGCGCGGGCTCACCGTGGCGATGGTCGGCGACGGCGTCAACGACTCCCCCGCCCTTGCACGGGCGGAGGTCGGGATCGCGATCGGCGGCGGCACCGACGTCGCCATCGAATCCGCCGGCGTGGTGCTGGCGGGCAACGACCCGCGCGCGGTGCTCTCGATGATCGACCTGTCCCGGGCCAGTTACCGCAAGATGATCCAGAACCTCATCTGGGCCGCGGGGTACAACGTGGCCGCGGTGCCCCTTGCGGCCGGTGTGCTGGCGTTCGCCGGTGTGCTGTTGTCGCCGGCGGCCGGAGCGGTGCTGATGAGCGTCTCGACCATCGTCGTCGCACTGAACGCCCAGCTGCTGCGCAGGATCGACCTCGATCCGCGGCGCCTCGCGGGCACACCCCGCTCGACCCCGTAAACGCACCGACCCCGACGTGCTTGTCCACCAGAGAACCCAAAGGATGATGAACATGAAACGCTACCCGGCCCTGACCGGCCTTGCCCTGGTCCTTGTCCTCGCAGGCTGTGGAGCCGGCCCGGAGGCCGGCCATGGCTCCGGGCATAATTCCGGGCAGGCACCGCCGCCGGCGTCCAGCTCCCCCACCGTGTCGGCCGGACTGTCCAACGCCGCCGACGTCGAATTCGCCGCCGGGATGATCCCGCACCACGAGCAGGCCGTCCAGATGAGCGGGCTGATGTTGGCCAAGGACGGAATCGATCCGGAGGTCACGGCGCTGGCCACCCGCATCCGCGACGCCCAGGCACCGGAGATCGAGACCATGGAGAGCTGGCTCGACGCGTGGGGCGAACCCGACGCGGAGGCCGACGGCGGGAGCGGTCATGGTTCCGCACATGGCGGGGAAGCCACCACCGGCGGGAGCGCCGGGAACGGGATGATGAGCGGGGATGAGCTGGACGCCCTCGCCGCCGCCGAGGGCGCGGAGGCGTCGCGGATGTTCCTCGCCGGGATGATCGAACACCACCGGGGAGCGGTCGGCATGGCGCAGCGCGAGCTCGAGGCCGGGGCCGATGCCGGCGCCAGGAAGCTTGCCTCATCGATAGTGCAAGCCCAGGAGTCCGAAATTCTGGAGATGGAAGCCCTGCTGGCGGGCCTCTAGACTTCCCGGGACCGCCTTCGGCGCCCGGGGCCGGGCGGTCCCGCCCCCGAACGTGGAAGGACGCAATGAGCACGGAGACGAGCAGCGGCACAGGAAGGGCTGCAGGCAGGGTCGCAGCCAGGGTTGCCGGCGGGGGCTTCGCCGGGGTTTTCCGGATCATGAAGATCCTCCGGCCGGTGCGCCCCATCCATCCGCACGGCGTGCGCCTGGGCGGGACCCTCACCGTCGACGGCAGTGCCACCAGCGGCATCCCCTGGCTCGACACCGCGGGGAGCACCCCGGTTCAGGCGCGGCTCTCGCGCTCGGTGGGCCTGCCCGGTCCGCTGCCTGACATCGTCGGCCTCGCCGTGAGGATACCCTCGGGCGACGCCGTCGCCGACGTGCTGCTGGCCTCGACGGGAAGCTCCCCGGTCGGCCGGTTCCTGCTGGTGCCACGGCGGGACATCGCCCGCTCCCCGCTGACCACGATGATGCCGTACCGCGGGGAGCGCGGGCCCGTCCTCCTTGCCGCGCGGACCACCGGTCCCGATGCTCCGGGAGGACCGGCGGTGGGAGTACCGGCCCCGGGAGGGCACGCCTCGGGCACGCGCACCTCGGGCGGGCGGGCCGTCGGGCCGCGGATCCCCGCAGCGGGATGGCTTGTGAGCCGGCGCCGTGCGGGTGGGTGGGCCGGACTCCGGACGCCCGCACGGTGGCGCCCAGGCGGGCGGAACCTGCGGCGGCCGGTGCGGCTTCCGGCGTCGCTGCCGGCCTTCCGGCGGACGCTCGGCGGCGGCACCTGGACGATGGAGCTGTGCTATGCCCGGCCACTGGGGCCCTGGCTCCCGTTCGGGACCCTGACCCTTGCGCTCGCTCCGGACCAAGACCGGGCGGACCTGCGGTTCGACCCGGTGCTGAATCCGCTGCCCACCGCGGCGACCTACGGGTGGGCCGCCGCGCTGCGCAGGCGCTCCTACGCCGTCGCCCGCGCCCGCACGCGCACTCCATAGCGACCGGCGCACCCGAAAAAAACGAACGGACCCGACATACCGGGTCCGTTCGTCGCTTTCGGGTGCGTTCGTCGTGGCCGGGTACGCGGAAGGCCCCGCCCTGCCCTCCGGGGAGGGTACAGGACGGGGCCTTCCGGTGCAGCGGTTGCGCGCTGGCCGGGGTTCCGGAGGTTAGAGCTTGCCAACCTCGGAACGGCTCGGCTGCGGCACGTTGTTCTCGTCGTACTGGTAGATGCCGATGGCGGCTTCGGTGGGATCACCGTTCTCGTCGAAGGAGACCGGGCCGGAGATGCCGTCGTAGTCGATGTCCTCACCGTTGCGGAGCAGGGTCACGCAGCCCGCGAAGTCGAAGCACTTCTCGCCGTCCTTCGAGACAGCCTCGAGTTCTCCGGCGATCGCGGTGCCCTCGGTGCTGCCCGCGGCCTCGGCCGCCAGCGACATCAGGTTCACGGCGTCGTAGCTTTCACCGGCGTAGCTCCAGCTGGTCAGCTTGGGATCGAGCTCAAGCAGCGCCTTCTGGAAGGCATCGCCGGTGAAGGGACCGGGGATGGTGCCCTGGGCGCCCTCGAGGGTGCCCGGCTCCAGGTCCTTGCTGTAGTCGGTGGTGTTGCCGTCGACCATGAACATGCTCGAGGGATCGATGCCCTTGCCGGTGAGCAGCGGAACGATGCTCTTGGCCTGGTCGAAGGTGATGATGACGATGGCGTCGGGCTTGGCCGCCACCACCGCGTCGACCTGGCTGCTGAACTGGGAATCGCCTTCGTTGAACAGTTCTGCGGCGACGACCTGGCCACCGGCTCCTTCAACGGTTTCGGTGATGTTCGCCTGCAGGCCGGTGCCGTAGGCGTCGTTGAGGACGATCATGCCGACGGTCTGGGCGCCGCAGGACATGATGTAGTTGCCGAGCGTGCGTCCCTGCAGGACGTCGGACGGCGCTGTGCGCCAGTAGAGGCCCTTGTCGTCCCAGTCGGTGAACTCCGGGGAGGTGTTCGCCGGCGAGAACTGCACGACGCCCGCTCCGGTGATCTGGTTGATGACCGTCTTGGAGACACCGGATGAAGCGGCACCGATGATGCCGCTGACATCCTGGGACAGGAGTTCGGTCACCGACTGGGTCGCGATGTCGGTGGTGGTGTCGCCGGAGTCGCGGTGCACAACGGAAATTTCCTTGCCGAGGACGCCGCCTGCTTCGTTGACTTCCTTGACGCCGAGGTTCACGCCGGCGATTTCCGGTGGGCCGAGGAACGAGAGGGTTCCGGTGGTCGGCAGGATCGAGCCGAGCTTCAGGGGCGTGTCAGTGACGGTCTTCGCCTCGGGGACAGCCGAGGGGTCGCCCTTTTCGCCTGCCTCGGCCGCCTTGCCGCCTTCGCTGGGCGGGCAGGACAGTGCGCCTGCGGTTTCGGCCGATGCGGAGGCGGTGGAGTCGCCCTCGCCCTCGGGCGCCGTCGATCCTCCGCCACCGCCGCCACAGCCCGAGGCAAAGAGTGCAATACCCAGGCTGAGGGCTGCGATCTTCGCTGCGCGCGGAGCATTCTCCCCGATGCCGGACCGCATCGGGTTGCGTGTTACAGTCATCAATTTTTCTCCTCGACCGAAAGGCGTCGTCAGCCTTTAATGCACTCACCAGGTGTTCCTGGTATGTAGAAAAGCTAATGCAAAAACAGGCCGAACATAAGGGAATCCGGTTACATCCTTGTAACGCTCGTCACACCCGGCGTCCTGCGGGGTTGACACCGGGACACCCGGGGCACGGGAGGCGGAAGTGCGGGTAGCGGAGGAGTCCGGGCAGACGGGGAGCCGCACCGGGACGGAGACCGGACCACGAAGGTGCTCCGGGTGATCGGGGCCGATGCCTCCGGCGGCGCGCCGGGGTTGGCCGTGGTACCCCAGGTCGGACTCGAACCGACACTTAACAGATTTTAAGTCTGGTGCCTCTGCCATTGGGCTACTGGGGCCGGGCGGCTGCGCCGCAGGTCAAGAATATCGCGCCGGGGCAGCGGCCTCCGCCACGATGTCCCCCGACGCGGGCCGGTTAAAAGCCGACGGTGGGCCCCCGCTCCTGCGGGAACCCACCGTCGTCACCGGGTAACCGGAGAGGCTAGGCGCTGGCGGCGGCCTTTCCGCTCGCCGCACCGGCCGGGGCCGGAGGCGCGGACGGCAGCGCGGTGTCCTTCTTCGGCGGCGGGGTGGCCGCGCTGCGGAACTGGCGGCGCGGGGTCTGCAGGTCCGCGATCGGCGCCAGGTCCCGGCCGAAGATGAAGCTCATCGACCAGTTGGAGATGACCCGGGCCTTGCGCTCGAACATCGGCATGGCCATGCCGTGGTAGCCGCGGTGGGCCAGCCAGGCGGGGAAGCCGCGCATCCCGAAGCCCATGATGTTCGCGACGCCCTTGAACGTGCCGAACCCGGCGACGGCACCCAGGTTGGTGTGCTTGTACTCCTGGACCCGGCCCACGCCGTAGTTCTGGGCGTAGATGTTCTTGGCCAGGCGCTTCGCCTGGCGGACCGCGTGCTGGGCGTTGGGAACGCAGAACCCGCCGACGCCACCGCCGCTGAGGTCCGGCACCGCGGCGACGTCGCCGGCGGTCCAGGCGTGCTGGAGGGGCCCGTCGTCGCCGGTGATGCGCAGTTCGGCATTCGCGCGCAGGCGTCCGCGCTCGTCGACCGGGAAGTCGGTCGAGCGGACCATGGGGTTGGCCTGCACGCCGGCGGTCCAGATGAGGGTGTCGCTGGTGAACTCGTCGGCCGGGGTCTTGTCCGGCATGTTGATCAGCTTCAGGTTGCCGTCGACGGCGCTGGCGAGCGAGGTGTTGAGCAGGACCTGGATGCCGCGTGAGCGCAGGTGCTCGACGACCCAGACGGCCTGCTGCTCGCTGACCTCGGGCATGACGCGCGGCATGGCCTCGATCAGCACGAAGCGGACGTCGGAGCGCTGGAGGCGGGCGTTCTTCTTCACCGCATCGCGGGCCATGTCCTCGATCTCGGTGATGGCTTCGATACCGGCGAACCCGCCGCCGACGACGACGAAGGTGAGCATGCGGTCCCGCTCGGGGCCGGCCGGCAGCAGCGAGCCGGTCTCGATGCGCTCGAGGATCTGGTTGCGCAGCGCAACGGCCTCCTCGATGGTCTTCAGGCCGATGCCCTGGTCCTTCAGCCCCTCGATGGGGAAGGTGCGGGTGATGGCGCCGGCGGCCATGACGATGTCGGTGTAGCCGAGCGTGAACGGCTCGCCGTCACCTGCGGGCTCGATCGTCGCGGTGCGCGCCGCGTGGTCGACCCCCGTGACCCGGCCGCTGATGAGCTCCGTCTGCGGCAGGTGGACACGGTGGGAGACGATGGCGTGGCGCGCCTCGATGCTTCCGGCTGCCACCTCGGGGAGGAACGGCTGGTACGTCATGTAGGGAAGGGGATCGACCAGGGTGACGATGCCACCGTGGGACTTAACCTTCTTCTGCAGCTTGTGGGCGACGTAGAGCCCTACGTAGCCGCCTCCGACGACGAGGATGCGCGGACGATCAGAGAACAGTGGGTTCGATGCCATGGCTCGATACTACCGGACTTTGTGAAAGTCTTCACTAGCTGTGCGGAACCTCTCGCTGGCCGGCTTCGGTGCGGTTTCCGCCCCCCTCGGCGGGCGGTCCGGGCCGGGGTGGAAGGTCGAAGACCCCGGTGTCGGCCTCCTGCTGGCCGGGCGTATCCCGCCCGGCCCGGCGGACGCGCAGGACGTGGACGGCGCCGGCGATCAGGAGCACGACGAACAGGCCGGAGAAGCCAAGGACCACCACCGGCGGCAGCACCGTCGAGGTGCCTGCGCCCTCGTGGGCCTGCGGGACCGGGGCCGCCGGGATCTCCGGCGCCGAGCTGTCACCGGCCGGCGCGGTCGGCTGGGCCTCGGCGGGCGGCTTCCCCCGCCGGTACACCTGGATCCACTGCTCGATGCTGCCCAGCCGGTTGGCCTCGGGAACCTCGAGGTCGGCGCCGACGGCGGCGGCGACATCGAGGACGCCGTGGCCGTAGATCGTGTCGAATCCCGGCGCCCCGGCGTCTCGGGCCGTGCCGACGATGCGGTTGATGACCTGCGATGCGCTGAGCTCCGGGTACTTGGAGCGGATCAGCGCGGCCACGCCGGAGACGAGCGGGGCGGCGCCCGAGGTGCCTGACCATTCGGCGTAGAAGGCCCCCGGCAGTCCGCCGACGAGGTTCTCCGACGGCGCGGCGACGGCGATGCTGATGCCCTCGGAGGAGGACTCCCGGCTCGCCACGCCGCTGCGGTCGAGGCCGGCGACCGAGAGGACGCCTGGGATGGTGGCCGGGGCGCCGACCTGGGTGAGGCCGCCGGCCCGGTTGCCGGCAGCGGCGACGATGACGACGTCACGCTGCTCGGCGTAGAGGAAGGCTTCGTCCCAGCTTTCGGGCCAGGTCGTCGAGGTGCTGCCGAGGGACATGTTGATGACCTTGGCGCCGTTGTCCACCGCCCACCGCACCGCATTGGGGATCTGCTCGTCGGTGCCGATCCCGGCCGGGTTGGGGCCGCTGTTGGGGCCCTCGATCCACACCGAGACGGCGAGCAGGTCCGCCTTCGGCGCAACTCCGACGATGCCGTCGGGGCCCTGGCCGAACCCGGCCAGCGGCGACGGCGCGGGTGCGCCGGTGGAGCGGGGCCCGTGCCCGCGTCCGGCCAGGAGCGTGGAGACGAGGGTCCCGTGTTCGGGGACCTCACCGATGCCCTGCTGGCCGTCGGCGCGCCCGGCGCCGGAGGCGTCCACGCCGGCGGAGACGGCGCCGCGCAGGTCGGGGTGGGTGCCGTCGACGCCGCTGTCGATCACCGCGACCTTGACCCCTTCGCCCTGGGTCGACTTCCAGGCCTCGGTCACCCCGTAGTCCTGCAGCCAGTACTGCTTGTCACGGATGGCGTCGGCCCGGGCCGGTGCCGCAGTGCCCAGCAGCACCGCAGCCGTGAGGACCGCGGCTGCGGCACGGGAGGCCAGGCGGCGCCGGGCCGCCAAGGCGGTTGCCGGAGGAGCTGAAGGTGCGGTGCTGGCAGGCGAAAAGGTCAAGAAATCACTTCCGGAGGGCGGGAACGCTGAGGGCGATGCCATCGAGGATGTCGTGCTCACTGGCCACGGCCGAGCCGACCCGGCCGCCGGTGGCCTCGGCGAGGTATTCGACGACGCACTTCCAGATCAGGGCCCCGGCGCCGATGACGTCGACGCGGCCGGGGTGCATGTAGGGCAGGGCGGCCCGGGCAGCGTGGTCGAGGCGCAGCAGGTCGTCGGCGGCACCGGCGATGGCGGCGGTGCTCAGGCGGGCGCCGTGGATGCGCTCCGGAAGGTAGGAGGGAAGCTGAAGCGCGTGCGCCGTCACCGTGGTGATGCTTCCGGCGACGCCGATCAGGGCGTCCACCTCCCCGAAGGGAACCTCACTGCCGGCCTCGAGGATGAGCGCGCGGACCTCGCGTTCCATCGCCTCGATCTCCGCACCGGTGGGCGGGTCGGAGCGGAGGAAGCGTTCGGTGAACCGCACGCAGCCCATGTCCATGCTGCGCGCCGCGGTCACTGCGCCGCCGCGGCCGGCGACGAACTCGGTGCTGCCGCCGCCGAGGTCCACGACCATCACGGTGTCGGTGGCGGGAACGTCGAGCACGCTCACGGCGCCGCGGAAGGACAGCGAGGCCTCCTCGTCACCGCTGACCACCTCGGGCTCGACGCCCAGGCGCTGGCGGATGCCGTCGACGAAGACATCGCGGTTCTCGGCGTCGCGGGAGGCGGAGGTCGCCACGAAGCGGAGCCCCTCGGCGCCGTGTCGGCGGATCAGTCCGGCGTATTCCTCGGCGGCCTCGAAGGTCCGCGCCAGGGCGGCCTCCGACAGCCGGCCGGTGGCGTCGACCCCCTCCCCAAGGCGCACCACCTTCATGCGCCGTTCGACGTCGGTCAGCACCCCGTCCTCGATGTCGGCGATCAGCAGCCGGATGGAGTTCGTTCCACAGTCAACTGCGGCGGTCCTCATTGCTTCTCCTGTGCTTCGGCTCGTCGCCCGGCGCGCTTGCGCTCGAGCTCCTCGGGGCTGAGCCCCTGGGTCTTGGTGTGCCGGCTGAGGTCGGCCGACGGCGCCTCGCCCGAGGTGTCCCAGGCGCCGGTGCAGTAGCACACGTCGGCGGTCCACCAGGAGGCGATGGCCTCGAGCGCCTCATCCCCCAACGGGTTGACCCCTGGGCCCGCCGCCAGGGAATGTCCGACCAGCACATGGAGGCATTTCACCCGGGACGGCATGCCGCCGGCGGACACCCCGTCGATTTCCGGGACCGGTCCGGTGCCGGCACGCTCGCCGACCTCCGCGCGGGCCGCGAGGTAGGCCTCGTGCGCGGCCCGGTAGCGTTCGGCGAGGTCGGCGTCGCGGCCGAGCCGCCCTGTCATCTCCGTCATCACACCGTCGGCCTCGAGCCGGGAGACGGCGGAGGTGATGACCGGGTGGGTCAGGTAGTAGGTGGTGGGAAAGGGGATGCCGTTGCTGAGGCGGGGGGCCGTCACAGCCACCAGCGGGTTGCCGCACACGCACCTCGCCCCGATCTCGACGACGTCGCGGACCGGGCGCCCGAGCTGGCGGCTCAGGACCTCGTGGTCCTTCTCCGTGGGGGTGCGCTCGTCCTGCTGAGCCACTGAGGCTCCTTCCTTGCTGCCCGGCGCGGGCAGGTGAACTTGTTCGATCAGTCGGTGGCGGCGCGGGAGACCGATTCCCAGAGCGAATCCACCCACGGCAGGTCCGAGGGCTGCTCCGGGGAGCCGACGCCGGTGGACTCCTCGATGCCCGAGCCGCCCTTGACCAGGTAGCGCTTCTCCCCCGGCATCACGAGGAAGATGCGTTCGCGGGCCTGCTGCTTGATGTACGCGGGGTCGTCCCAGCGGGCCAGGTCCGCCCGGTGGCGTTCCTGCGCCTGCTGCTGTTCGGCGATCTGCTCCCGGAGGGCCGCGACCTCGCCCTGCTGGCGGAGGTAGTTGCTCACCGAGGGCACCAGCAGCACGATCACCGCGACGAGGACGAGGGCCAACGCCAGGAGGCGCCCCGAAAAGGACTGCGCGGGGATGGGTTTCGCGTCCTCGGCGGGGACGATCACCCGGTTCTTCGGCCGGATGGCGCTCGCGCCCGCCCGGCGGATGGCCCCGGCGAGTTGTTCGCGTTCGGCCGCCCGGACCTCGGAGGGGGTGGCCCGTTTCCGGGGCGGCGCGGCCTGCGGGCCGGGCGCCGCCTTGGAAACGGGCTTGGTTCGGGTCCGCTCCACCGCCGGCCCCCCGACCTGGCCCGGATGGGTGCCGGGCTTCGCCGGAGGCGCGCCGGCGGCCGCCCGGTCCGCCGCGTGGGGCGACGGACGGACGGCATGCGGCACGTTGGGGCGGCGGGCGGACATGGCACTCCTCGGCTGGTTGCTGCTCCGGGATCCCTACGGACCCCGTCTAACGAGGGTAACTGCCCTCCGGTTCAACTATGCAGTGAAACGCGGGAAGGCGCTGCGCCCGGCGTAACGGGCGGCGTCGTCGAGTTCCTCTTCGATGCGCAGCAGCTGGTTGTACTTGGCCACCCGCTCGGACCGGGCGGGGGCACCGGTCTTGATCTGGCCGGCGTTCGTTGCGACGCAGATGTCGGCGATCGTGGTGTCC
The DNA here is from genome assembly GCF_054511055.1 of Arthrobacter melezitosi. Lineage (NCBI taxonomy): Bacteria > Bacillati > Actinomycetota > Actinomycetes > Micrococcales > Micrococcaceae > Arthrobacter > Arthrobacter melezitosi. The sequence continues at coordinate 94,365 of NZ_JBTNDJ010000008.1, read as the reverse complement.
TCGGTTTCGCCGGAGCGGTGCGAGGTGATCGTCGTGTAACCCGAGCGCTGGGCCAGGGAGATCGCGTCGAGGGTTTCGGTCAGCGTGCCGATCTGGTTGACCTTCACCAGCAGCGAGTTGGCCGTGTCGGCGGTGATGCCGCGCTCCAGGCGGGTGGGGTTGGTGACGAACAGGTCGTCGCCGACGATCTGCACCTTGTCGCCGAGCGAGGCGGTGAGGGCCTTCCAGCCCTCCCAGTCCTCTTCGTCAAGGGGGTCCTCGATGGACACCAGCGGGTAGTCGCGCACCAGCTCTTCGTAGTAGGCGCTCATCTCGGCGGTGCTCAGGGACTTGCCTTCGAACGTGTAGACACCGTCGCTGTAGAACTCGGAGGCCGCGACGTCGAGGGCGAAGGCGATGTCGGTTCCGGGCTTGTAGCCGGCCCGCTCGACGGCGGTGGTGATCAGGTCCAGCGCGTCGCGGTTCGAGGGCAGGTTCGGGGCGAAGCCGCCCTCATCGCCGAGGCCCGTGGCGAGGCCCTTTTCCTTGAGGACTGCCTTGAGCTCGTGGTATACCTCGACGCCCCAGCGCAGGCCCTCGGAGAAGGAGGCCGCGCCGAGGGGGACGATCATGAATTCCTGGATGTCGACGTCGGAGTCCGCGTGGGAGCCGCCGTTGAGGATGTTCATCAGGGGCACGGGGAGCACGTGGGCGTTGGGGCCGCCGAGGTAGCGGTAGAGCGGCAGGGCCGAGGACTCCGCCGCGGCGCGGGCGACGGCGAGGGAGACACCGAGCATGGCGTTGGCGCCGAGGCCCGACTTGTTGTCGGTGCCGTCGAGGTCGAGCATCGCCTGGTCGATGGCGCGCTGGTCGGCGGCGTCGTAGCCGAGCAGGGCGGGCTGGATCTGGTCGATGACCGCCTCGACGGCCTGCAGGACGCCCTTGCCCAGGTAGCGGGCCTTGTCGCCGTCGCGGCGTTCGTTGGCTTCGAAGGCGCCGGTGGAGGCACCGGAGGGGACGGCCGCGCGGCCGAAGGTGTCGTCGTCGAGCAGGACCTCCACCTCAACGGTGGGGTTGCCGCGGGAGTCGAGGATTTCCCTCGCGTGGATGGCGTCGATGATTGCCATGGAAATGCTCCTTTGGTTGGAGGGGTCGAAATCGCACCGCGGGAACGGTGGTCAAAGCGTCGGCAGTGCCGCCTTAAGCGTAGTTCACCGCCGCGGCCGGCGGACGCGGATCACCCGCCGCCGGCCGGCCCGGGATCCGCCGCGGCGTCCTGGAAGCGCTGCACGGCGGCGCGCAGCGCCCGCTCGGGGTCGAGGCCGCGGGAGGTGGCTCCGCGCACGAGCGCGAAGAGCGCCTCGCCGAGCTCGTCCTCGGTGAGCGGCCCGCCCGCATCGGCCGAAGCGGCATCCGCGGTGGGGGCCCCGGCCCGCCGGAGGGTCGACGCCGCCCGGGCCAGGGCGGGCAGGTGCCGCGGAATGCCGTCGAAGGGCGAGGACCGCCCGTGACCCTCGCGGTCCTTCACGTCCTGCCAGGTGCGGGCGATCTCCTCGGCGCTGGCACCCTGCCCGCCGTCCGGGGCCGCCAGCAGGGAGCCGTCGGCCGCGAAGACGTGGGGGTTTCTGCGGATCATCTTGGCCGTCAGCCCCTCGGTGACCTCCCGCAGGCCGAAGCTGCCCTGCTCCTGCTGGAGCTGGGAGTGGAGCACGACCTGCAGCAGCACATCCCCGAGCTCCCCGCGCAGTTCGGCCCGCGTGCGGCCGCGCTCCGGTTCGGTGCCGCCGGCCCGTTCGAGCGCCTCGAGGGCGTCGACGAGTTCGTAGCTCTCCTCAATGAGGTACCGCACGAGGGAGGCGTGGGTGAGCGCGCCCATCCACGGGCAGCGGGCGCGCAGGGCGGCGATGACCTCGACGAGGCGCTCCACCGCCGCGCCTGTTCCGCCCGCCGGCGCCGCGGGTCCGGGGAGTGCCTGCATGCCGGAGCTAGGCGGCGGTCTCGAACTCGGACACCACGTACTCCGCGAGGGCCTCGCGGTCCTCGAGCGGAAGGAAGGCGGCGTCGACCGCATTGAGGGTCAGCTCCAGCAGGTCGCTGAGGTCGTAGCCGAAGGTGTCGACGAGGAGTTCGAATTCTCCGGTGAGGGTCACCCCGCTCATCAGGCGGTTGTCGGTGTTCACCGTCACCTTGAAGCCCAGCTGGTACAGCAGGTCGATCGGGTGGCTGGCGATGTCCCCGCCGAATGCCTCGACGGCCCCGGTCTGCAGGTTCGATGACGGACACAGCTCAAGGGGGATGCCGCGGTCGCGCACCCAGGCGGCGACCGGACCGAGGATGGCGGTCTCCACGCCCTCCTCGCCGTTCGCGTCGGCGTTGGAACCGGCGGCCTCGAGGGAGATGTCCTCGGCGATCCGCACCCCGTGGCCGAGGCGCAGGGCCCGCCCGGAGACGAGCGCGTCGACGATGCTCTCCAGCCCGTCGGCCTCGCCGGCATGGACGGTGGCCGGGAACTGGTGCGCCGCGAGGTAGGTGAACGCGTCGGCGTGCCGCGAGGCGGGGAAGCCCTTCTCGGCCCCGGCGATGTCGAACCCGACCGCACCCCGGTCGCGGTGGCGCACCGCGAGTTCGGCGATCTCCTGGCCGCGGTCCGCGTGGCGCATGGCGGTGATGAGCTGGCCGACCTGGATGACCCGGCCGGAGGCCAGGGCGGCCTCGACGCCGGCCTGCAGCCCCTCCTGGACCGCCTCGACGGCCTCGTCGAGGCTCAGGCCGCGGGCCGTGTGCTGCTCGGGCGCCCACCGCACCTCGCCGTAGACGACGCCGTCGGCGGCGAGGTCCTCGACGAACTCCCGGGCGACCCGCACCAGGGCGCCGCGGGTCTGCATGACGGCGATCGTGTGGTCGAAGGTCTCAAGGTAGCGCTCGAGCGATCCGGAGTCGGCGGACTCACGGAACCACTGTCCGAGCCCTGCGGGGTCGGAGACGGGCAGGGAATGCCCCACCTCGGCCGCCAGGTCGAGGATCGTCTGCGGGCGCAGTCCCCCGTCGAGGTGGTCGTGGAGGGAGACCTTGGGGAGGCGGCGCAGGTCGAATGGGGTGCCCGGGGCTGGGGTTCTTGAGGTGTCAGTCACGCGTTCAACCCTACAGGGGGCGCCGAACGGGCGGCACCCTCAGGCGGCCCGCTCGGGCCGGTCCGGTTCGGCCGCGGCCGGGAGGCTGTGGAGCCTCCCCCGGCCGGAGGCCGCGCTGAACACGCGGTCGACGACGATGCCGATTCCCACGGCCACCGCGATGGCGACGGCCACCCCGAGCAGCTGGTTGCCGGAGAACCAGGCGCCGGCGACCACCCCGACCGCCACGGAGTAGGCGCCCCACACGCCCCCGGCGATGGCCGACAGGGCAGTGAAGCGCCGCCGCGGGTAGCCGGTGGTGCCGGCGGCAAGGTTCACCGCCACCCTGCCAATGGGCAGGAAACGTCCGACCAGCAGCAGTGACGCGGCCCGCTTGTCGAGCTCGCGGGAAGCCCAGGCGAAGGAACGGCGCATGCGGGGCCGGCGCATCCACCGGAAGCGGGTCGGCCCGATGCCCCGGCCGATCGCGTAGGCGGTGTTGTCGCCGACGAACGCCCCGAGCGCGGCCACCAGGGCCAGCAGCACCGGGTGGGGGTTGCCCTGGGTGAGGATCAGGGAGGCAAGCCCCACCACCACCGACTCGCTGGGGAACGGCGGGAAGAACCCGTCGACGGTGCAGCAGGCGAACACCAGCAGGTAGACCCACGGTTGCGCCGCGGCGTCGAGAACGAAGGACTCGAGCCCGGCCAGCAGGGACGCGGTCAGGTCCACGGAGTGCCCGCCGGCGCCCTGGGCCCCCGGGGGCGGCCCTGCCTATGCTCGATGACCATTGGACAAGCCTGCCCCGGGGCAGGCGGGCACGCATCAGGGGAAGCCCCCATTACACCCCCCGCTGCGGGCCGGATCCCCTACGGGCCGGGTCGGGGCCGGGCCCGGTGCCGGGCGCGGCCCGGCGGGCGCCTAGGAGACCCGGTCGAGGATGAGCTCCTGCGCCGGGCGGGAGCCTTCGGGGGCGATGACGACGGCGTCGGCGAGGGCCTCCCGGGCCCGCTCGAACCGCTCGGGGGTGTCGGTCAGCAGGGTCATCAGGGGCTCCCCCGCCCGCACGAGCGCGCCGGGCTTGGCGTGCATCCGCACCCCGGCGCCGGCCTGCACGGCGTCCTCCTTGCGGGCCCGGCCCGCACCGAGCCGCCAGGCCGCGACGCCGACGGACAGGGCGTCGAGTTCGACCAGCACGCCGTCGGCCGGGGCGTAGATCGTCTCGGACTCCCGGGCCACCGGCAGCTCCGCCCGCGGGTCGCCGCCCTGCGCCTCGATCATGCGGTTCCACACGTCCATCGCCCGGCCGTCCTTCAGGGCTGCGGCGGGGTCGGCGTCGGTCACGCCCGCCGCGGCGAGCATCTCCTCGGCCAGGCGCACCGTCAGTTCGACGACGTCCTGCGGGCCGCCGCCGGCGAGGACCTCGACGGATTCCTCCACCTCGATGGCGTTGCCGGCGGTGAGCCCGAGCGGGGTGCTCATATTGGTCAGCAGCGCCACGGTGCGCACCCCGGCGTCGGTGCCCAGGTCGACCATGGTGCGCGCCAGTTCGAGGGCGTCCTCCCGGCTCTTCATGAACGCGCCGGTGCCGACCTTGACGTCGAGGATCAGCGACCCGGTGCCCTCGGCGATCTTCTTGCTCATGATCGAGGAGGCGATGAGCGGGATGGCCTCGACGGTGCCGGTGACGTCGCGCAGGGCGTAGAGCTTCTTGTCGGCCGGGGCCAGGCCGGTGCCGGCCGCGCAGATGACGGCGCCGACGTCGGCGAGCTGGCGCATCATCTCCTCGTTGCTGAGGTGGGCCCGCCAGCCGGGGATCGACTCGAGCTTGTCGAGGGTGCCGCCGGTGTGGCCGAGGCCGCGGCCGGAGAGCTGGGGCACGGCGACCCCGAAGACGGCGACGAGCGGGGCCAGCGGCAAGGTGATCTTGTCCCCCACGCCGCCGGTGGAGTGCTTGTCGCTGGTTGGGCGGCCGAGCGAGGAGAAGTCCAGGCGCTCCCCGGAGGCGATCATCGCGGCCGTCCAGCGGGAGATCTCGGCCCGGTCCATGCCGTTGAGCAGGATCGCCATGTTCAGGGCCGCCATCTGCTCGTCAGCCACCGCGCCGCGCGTGTAGGCGTCGATCGTCCAGTCGATCTGTTCCGGGGTGAGCGTGCCCCGGTCCCGCTTGGTCCGGATGATGTCGACGGCGTCGAAGGCTTCAGTCATGGTTCTACCTCTGGGGGTTCGTGGGGGTGGGTCTCGCAGGGGGTGGTCTCGCAGGGTCAGGCGAGGTTGTCGGGCCCGAAGGCGTCCGGCAGGACCTCGTCCATGGTGCGGATGCCGCTGACGGTCTGAAGCACCATGCCGGGCGCGCGGAATTCGTAGAGCAGCTGGCGGCAGCGCCCGCACGGCATCAGGGTGTTGCCCGCACCGTCGACGCAGCTGAAGGCGACGATGCGGCCGCCGCCGGTCATGGCCAGGCTGCTCACCAGGGCGCACTCGGCGCACAGGGTCAGCCCGTAGGAGGCGTTTTCGACGTTGCAGCCGGAGATGATGCGGCCGTCGTCGATCAGGGCGGCGGCTCCGACGGGGAACTTCGAATAGGGGACGTACGCGCGTTGCATCGCGGTGGTTGCCGCCTGCTTTAGGTCCTCCCAGGGGAGGTCGCGGGGTGCGGGGGCCGTCTCGGTCACCGGAATCGCTCCTTCGTGGTGTTTCTTGGCGGCGGGCTGCCCCGGACCGCCCGGCGCGCGGCCGGACGGTCCGGGGGTGGCTCAGCCCTTGACGTAGGGGATGCCGCTGGCGCCCGGCGCACGGGAGCGCCCGACGAGGCCGGCCACGGCGAAGACCGTCACCACGTAGGGCAGCATGCGCAGGAACTGGTCCGGGACCGGGGTTCCGAGCAAGCTGAGCACGTTCGAGAGGTTCGTGGCGAAGCCGAAGAGCAGGGCGGCGAAGAACGCACCGATTGGATTCCAGCGCCCGAAGATCAGCGCCGCGAGGGCGATGTAGCCCTGGCCCGCCGTCATGTCCCGGCCGAAGCCGGACACCGAGACGAGGGTGAAGAACGAGCCGCCGACGCCGGCGACGACACCGGCGAGCAGCACGTTGATGAACCGGGTCCGGTTAACGTTGACGCCCAGGGTGTCGGCGGCCTTGGGGTGCTCGCCGACGGCGCGGGTCCGCAGGCCCCACCGCGAGCGGTAGAGCGCGATGTACACGACGGCGACGGCGAGGTACATGAGGTAGCCGACGATCGTCTGCTCGAACAGGATGGGTCCGAGGATGGGGATGTCGGAGAGGACCGGGATGCTGAGCACCGGCAGCCGCGGCGGAGTGTTCCACATCTCGGCGTCCTTGCTCAGCACCGAGGAGAACAGGAAGCCGGTCAGGCCGGAGACGAGCACGTTCAGCACGACGCCGACGATGACCTGGTTGACGATGTAGCGGATGCTGAACACCGCCAGGAGGAACGAGACGATCACGCCGGCCAGGGCCGCGGCGAACAGGCCGACGATGGCGCTGCCCGACACCGACGCCGCCACGGCGGCGGCGAAGGCCCCGAAGAGCAGCTGGCCCTCGATGGCGATGTTGACGACGCCCGAGCGTTCGCTGAGCACCCCGGAGAGCGAACCGAAGATCAGCGGCACCGCGAGGGTGACCGATCCGGCGAGCAGCCCGTACAGGGCGACATTGGGGTTGTTGGCGCTGCCGACGACCCAGGTGAGGAAGCCGATGAGGAAGAGGACGGCGAAGACGGCGACGAGCCAGCCGGGCACCGCCTCCCCGCGCCGGGTGGCGAGGGTGGCCAGCACGGCGAGGACGGCCAGGGCCACGGCGGTGAGCCAGCCGGTCGCCGCCGCGGGCAGCACGAGGTTGGGCAGCACGATGGCGTCGCCCGGGTCCGAGAGGCGGAACGTCACGTCGTTGCCGGGCGCCCCGGCGCCGAAGACGAGCAGGGCGACGACGGCCAGGACCGCCAGCAGGATCGGGGTCTTCCAGCTGCGGAGCGCTCCTGCGGGTGCGGCGGAGCGGTCCGGGGCTGCGGTGGTGGCTGTACTCATGCTGCGCCTCCGGTGGCTGCGGTCTTGCGGTTCCTGCGGGCCCGGGCGGACGGCACGGCGCCCGGGGTGGGCAGGCGGAAGAGCGACCGCACCAGCGGTGGGGCCGCGATGAACAGGACGATCAGGGACTGCACGACCAGGACGATGTCGATGCTCGTTCCGGTCGAGGCCTGCATGGTGACGCCGCCGGCGCGGAAGGCCCCGAACAGCAGGCCCGCGGCGAAGGTGCCCCAGGGGCTCGAGCGGCCCAGCAGCGCCACGGTGATGGCGTCGAAGCCGAAGCTCGCCGCGACCCCGGAGGTGAGGACCTTCTCGGTGCCGGCGACCTGCGCGACGCCGGCGAGCCCGGCGAGGGCGCCGGCGATGGCCATCGCGAGGATGTAGCCCCGGCTGACGCTCACCCCGGCGGTGCGGGCGGCGGTGGCGTTGGCGCCCACGGCCCGCAGTTCGAAACCGACGGTGGAGCGGTTGAGCAGCCACCAGACGAAGACCGTGGCGAGGACGGCGACGACGAAGCCCCAGTGGAGCCGGAAGCCGCTGCCGAGCAGCGGCGGGTACAGCGCCGTCGCGTCGAGCTGGGGGCTGATCGGGTTGGTGGAGCCCGGGCGCTGGAAGCCCGGGGTGCTCAGCAGGTACAGCACGAGGTTGATCGCGATGTAGTTGAGCATGATGGTGAGGATGACCTCGTGGGCGCCGGTGCGGGCCTTGAGCACCCCGACGAGCCCGCCCCAGATCGCGCCGCCGAGCATGCCGGCGAGGATCACGAGCAGCAGGTGGATGCCGAAGGGCAGGTTGAGGGTGAACCCGACCCAGCCGGCGAGGGTGGCGCCGATGAGGATCTGGCCCTGGGCGCCGATGTTGAACAGGCCGGCGCGGAAGGCCAGGGCGACGCCGAGGCCGGCGCAGATCAGGGGCGTGGCCACGGTGAGGGTCTGGGTCAGCGGGTAGATCATCCGGGCGAAGCTTTCGCCGCCGGCATTGAACACCGAGCCCTGGAACAGCGCGATGTACGCCCCGGAGGCGGCCGACCAGGCGGCGCCGATGGTGTCCATCGGACGGGAGAAGAAGTAGGAGGCGGACCGCGCCACGTCCTCGTCGGTGATGGCGATCAGCAGCCCGCCCAGGATGAGCGAGAGCACCACGGCCAGGACGGCGACGAGGGCGTTGCCGGTCATGATCCGCTGCATCAGCGGCTGCCCGTCCCCGCCGCCGGCGGCGGCGAGGGCGGCCGGGGCGGCGGGCACGGCCGGCGGCGGTACCTGTCCCCCGCCGGTTTCGGCGGCGGCCTCGAGGCGGCGTTCCTCCTCGCGGGCGGCCTCCTGCGCGGCACGGCGCGTGGGCGGCTGGCTTCCGGCGGTGTCCGGTGTCACCGGCGGGTTTTCCTGCGGACTCACTTGTCCCCTCCTGAAAGTTCGGTGGCCTGCGCCAGGGCCTCGTCGGCGTGCATGCCGGCCATCATCAGGCCCAGCACGTCACGCGAGGTGTTGGCCGGGACGATCCCCATCAGGCGCCCCCGGTACAGCACGGCGATCCGGTCGGCGAGCTCGAGGACCTCGTCGAGCTCGGTGGAGACGATCATCACCGGGGTGCCGCCGTCGCGTTCGGCGACGATGCGTTTGTGGAGGAATTCGATGGAGCCGACGTCGACGCCGCGGGTGGGCTGGGACGCGATGAACAGTTTGAGCGGCCGGGAGAACTCCCGCGCCATGACGACCTTCTGCTGGTTGCCGCCCGATAGCGTTCCCGCCGCCGCCGAGGCGGACTGGGTGCGCACGTCGTACTCGGCGATCTTCTCCTCGGCGTTCTTTTCGATGACGCCGGGGCGCATCGTGAGTCCGCGGGCGAACGGCGCCTCGTCGTAGCGGTTGAGGATGAGGTTCTCGGCGACCGAGAAGGTGCCCACGAGGCCCTCGACGCTGCGGTCCTCGGGGACGAAGCCGACGCCTTCCTTGATGACGTCCCGGACGCTGCGGCCCACGAGTTCCTCGCCGTGGAGGGTGATCGAGCCGCTGACGTGGTCCTGGAGCCCCATGATCGCCTCGGTGAGCTCGGTCTGGCCGTTGCCCTGCACACCGGCGATGGCGAGGATCTCGCCCTTGGCGATGTCGAAGCTGAGCCCGTCGACGACGTGCTGGCCGTTGGCGGCCCGCACGGTGAGGTCGCGCACCTTGAAGGTCACCTCGCCGGGGGCGGCGGGTGCCTTCTGCAGGGTGAGGTTGACCGAGCGGCCGACCATGAGGGAGGCGAGTTCGGTGGTCGAGGCGCCGGGTTCGGCGGTGCCGACGACCTTGCCGCGGCGGATGACCGTGATGACGTCGGAGACGGCCTTGACCTCGCGCAGCTTGTGGGAGATGAAGACGATCGACTTCCCGTCGGCCTTGAGCTGGCCCATGATGCCGAGCAGTTCGTCGGTCTCCTTGGGCGTCAGGACGGCCGTCGGTTCGTCGAGGATGAGGACCTCGGCGTCGCGCACCAGGGCCTTGATGATCTCAACGCGCTGCTGCACGCCGACCGGAAGGTCTTCCACGGTGGCGTCGGGGTCGACGTCGAACCCGTATTGGTCGGAGATCTGCCGGATCCGGGTGCGGGTGTCCTGCAGGTTGAGGAGCCCGCCGGCGCCGACTGACTCATTGCCCAGCGCCACGTTCTCGGCCACGGTGAACACGGGCACGAGCATGAAGTGCTGGTGCACCATGCCGATCCCGGAGGCCATCGCCTCGCCGGGGCCGGAGAAGGTCACGGGCTCGTCGTTGACCAGGATGGTGCCCTCGGTGGGCTGGTACAGCCCGTAGAGGACGTTCATCAGGGTCGACTTGCCGGCACCGTTTTCGCCCAGGAGGCTGTGGACCTGTCCGGGTTCGACCACGAGGTCGATGTGGTCGTTGGCGACCAGGGAACCAAAGCGTTTGGTGATCCCTTTGAGTTCGAGTTTCACAACCCACCCAATCTGTTCTGTGCTTGGACTTCAGGTGTTCGTACCGGCACCGGGTGCCCCCGTCCCGGTCCACAAAAACGAACCGCTTCCCTCCCGGGATGGTTCCGCAGGAGGGAAGCGGTTCAAGGAGTGCCTTGTGCTACTTGGGGCTTGCTGCGGACTCAACCGCAATGTCGCCCGAGATGATCTGTTCCTTGATCTCGTCGAGCTCGCCCTGCAGCTCTTCGGGAACGTTGGCTTCCTGGTCGTGGAACGGGGCCAGGGCCACGCCCCCGTTCTCCAGGGTGCCGACATACGGGGTGCTGTCGAAGTTGCCCTCGACGTCGGAGCTGATGACCTCGTTGACCGCGTCGCCCATGAGCTTCATGACCGAGGTGAGGATGAACTCCTCGCCCTTGCCCGCGGTTTCGTAGCCGTCGGAGTCGACCCACACCACGGTGGCCTTCTTGCCGGCCTCGTTGGCTTCGATCACTGCGTCGAGGGTGCCGAGGCCGACGGGCCCGGCGACCGGCATGATGACGTCGGCGCCTTCGTTGATGAAGTTCTGGGTGTTGGTCTTGCCCGCACCCTGATCGTTGAAGTTGCCGATGAAGGTGCCGTTCTGGGCTTCCTTGTCCCAGCCGAGCAGCTCGACGTCGGCGTCCTTCTGCTCGTTGTAGTACGCGACGCCGTCGGCGAAGCCGTCCATGAAGATGGTCACCGTGGGGATGTTGATGCCGCCGTAGGTGGCCACCTTGCCGGTCTCGGAGGTCGCCGCCGCTGCGTAGCCGGCGAGGAACGCGGCCTGCGCCGTGTCGTAGATGATCGGCTTGACGTTCTCGGCCTCGATGGAGTTGTCATCGACGATCGCGAAGTGCGAGTCCGGGTTGGCCTCGGCGGCTTCCTTGGTCGTGTCGGCAAGCAGGAAGCCGACGGTGACGGTGAGGTTGCAGCCGGCCTGGACCATGGTCTCGACGTTGGGGCCGAAGTCGGTCTCGGCCTGCGATTCGGCCTGGTTGATCTCGATCCCGAGGTCCTTCTCGGCCTTCTTCAGTCCCTCGTAGCTGGACTGGTTGAAGGAGCGGTCGTCGAATCCGCCCGAGTCGGAGACGATGCAGCCGAGGTAGTCCGAGTTCTCGCCCGATCCGGCGTTTTCCTCGGCCGGCGGGGCGCCGCAGGCGCTGAGAATGAGGGCCGACGCGCCGAGGACGGCAGCCGAAAGGCCGGCGCCGCGCCGCGATGTGCGCAGTGAGTTCTTCAATATTCCTCCGATAAGAAAATTAGCCCCGCGGGTCGATCGCCAGGACGTCCCTGTCCCGAGTCGCGCTCGAAGCCTGGATGTTCCCTGGTGGTCGCGGCGCTGGCCGCACCTTGAGTGTGCGGCACAGTATGGAAACACTCTAATGGGCGGGCGACGCGCGACACTACCACCGCTGAACGGCGCCTCGGAATCGTTCGGTTTTTGTTACACGCAGTTTATCCCACCGCCGGACCGGCTGCGCCTCAGTGGCGCAGGCCCAGCACCGCGCGCAGGGCCGCGGCGGCCATGACGCGCACGCCGCAGCCGATCGCGTGCTCGTCGGGGATGTAGTCCCCGCGGTGCAGGTCGAAGGTTTCCCCGCGCGGGGTGCGGGTGCCCAGGCGCATCATGGCGCCGGGAACCTCCTGGGTCATCCAGGCGAAGTCCTCCCCGCCCATTGACTGCGGCGTGAGCATGACGGCGTCGGGGCCCAGTTCAGCGCGGGCGGCGGCCTCGAGCAGCCCGGTCTCCGCTTCGGAGTTGATCACCGGCGGCACGCCCCGGATGTGTTCGAGCTCCACCTCGACCCCGAAGGGTGCGGCGGCCTGGCGCACCGCATGGTCGAAGAGGTCGCCGGCGGACTGCCAGGCCTCGCCGTCGAGGCAGCGCAGGGTGCCCGAGAGGAACCCATGGGCCGGGATGGCGTTGGGCGCGGAGCCGGCGTGGATCTGGCCCCATACGACGGAGACGGAGCTGCGGACGTCGATGCGCCGGGAGAGCACGGCGGGCACGTTGACGGCGATCGACGCCAGCGCGAAGGTGAGGTCCTCTGTCAGGTGCGGGCGGGAGGTGTGCCCGCCGCGTCCGGTGAGTTCGACCCGCAGGGTGTCCGAGGCCGAGGTGATCGCCCCGATGCGGGTGCCCACCTGCCCGACGTCGATGCGCGGATCGCAGTGGAGGGCGAGGATGCGCGGAACGTCGGTGAGGATGCCCTGGGCGATGACCTCCAGGGCCCCGCCGGGCATCGTTTCCTCCGCCGGCTGGAAGATGATCCGCACCGTGCCGTTCAGGGGCGTCTGCGCGTCGATTGAGGCGAGCACGAGGGCGACGCCGACCATGACGGTGGCGTGGATGTCGTGGCCGCATGCGTGGGCCACCCCCGGGTTGACCGAGGCGTACTCGAGGCCGGTCTCCTCGACGATGGGCAGTGCGTCGATGTCGGCCCGCAGGCCGACCCGGATCGGGCCCTGCCCGACATCGACGCACACGCCGGTGTTTTCGAGCCGCTTGGGCTGCAGGCCCGCCTCCTCGAGGCGCTCAACGATGCGGTCGGTGGTGCGGTATTCCTTGTAGGAGAGCTCCGGGTGTGCGTGGAGGTCGCGCCGGAAACGCGTCAGTTCTTCGAGCAGGGGGGCGAGCCACACGCCGATGTGCGGGACTGCTGCGTCGGGGCGTTTGAGTTCCACCCTCCAAGCGTACCGACCCGCGCCCCCGGAACGGCAAAGGAGGGGCCGGATCGGCGTCACCGGAGGTCTCCGGGCCGGCCCCGGCGGGCGCGGCGGGGGCCGGCCGGGCGCCTAGAGGACGTCGGTGTCGCCGCTGGCCCGGAGGTGCTCGACCGCCTTCTTGACCTCCTGGGCGTGCTCCTTGGTCGTCACCAGCAGCGCATCGGGGGTGTCGACGATGACGACGTCGTTGATGCCGATCAGCGCGATCACCCGCTTGGTGTCCGAGACGACGATGCCCGAGGCGTTCTCGGAGAACACCCGGGCGCCCTCCCCCATCACCTTGAGGTCGCTGTTCTCCGTGGCGGGGTTGAGCCTGCCGATCGCCGCGAAGTCCCCGACGTCGTCCCAGGTGAACCTGCCCGGGATCATGGCGACGTCCCCGGCGGCCGCGGCCGGCTCGGCGACGGCGTAGTCGATGGCGATCTTCGGCAGGGCGGGCCAGACCCGCCGGGCCGTCTCCACCCGGTGCGGGGTGTCCCAGTCGTCGGCGATTTCGCTCAGTCCGGCGTAGAGCTCGGGCTCGTTGGCCTCGAGGTGCTTGAGCATCAGCGCCACCGGCGCCACGAACATGCCGGCGTTCCAGCTGTACTTGCCCGACTCGAGGTAGCCGCGGGCCACCGCGGCGGAGGGCTTCTCGACGAACTCGATCACGGAGTGGGCGCTGGGCGCCCCCTGAATGTCCAGCGGCTCGCCCGCCCGGATGTAGCCGAACCCCGTGGAGGGGTGCGAGGGCTCGATGCCGATGGTGACGATGTACCCGTGGGCCGCCGTGTGGATCGCCTCGCGCACCGCGGACTGGAACACATCGACGGGGGTGATGACCTGGTCGGCGGCGAACGAGCCCATGATGATGTCCGGGTCGCGGCGGTACAGGATGGCCGCGGCGAGCCCGATGGCCGCCGCGGAATCCTTGGGTTCGCTCTCAAGGACCAGGTTGTCGTCCTCAAGCTCGGGCAGCTGGGCGAGGACGGCCCCCCGGTGCACCACCCCGGTGACGACCATGGTGCGGCCGGGGCACAGCGGACCGAGCCGGTCGTACGTGGCCCGGATCAGGGTGCTGCCCGAGCCCGTGAGGTCGTGCAGGAACTTCGGCGCGGCGGCACGCGACAGCGGCCACAGGCGGGTGCCCACGCCGCCCGCGGGGATCACGCCGTGGAAACGGTCGAACACGTCTTGGGGGTGGGCGGCTGCCCTCTCAGTACTCATCGACACCCACGTTAGCCGACACCCCTTCCGAGAACAGGGCGAATACGTGGATCGGCAACCCGCACAGCCCCAGCCGTCAATGTGAACAGCCTCACAGTATAGGGAAGCCTAAATTGAAGTGAGGCTGTCTGCAGCCTAGATTATCCTTGACTTAGAGTGCTCTCGCACCGGCGACATTCCTGCGTGGAAGACACGCTAACGCCCATGCGATGCAGGGAGGTAAATTCAATGCCGAAGACACCAGCAGGCACCCTCTACCGTGGCCGCGAGGGCCAGTGGTCGTGGGTGGCACACCGCATTACCGGGGTCGTGATTTTCTTCTTCCTCCTTGTCCACGTCCTGGACACGTCCCTGGTCCGGGTATCGCCGGAAGCCTACGACGCCGTCATCGCCACCTACAAGAACCCGATCATGGGCCTGGGCGAGCTCGGCCTCGTCGGCGCGATCGTGTTCCACGCCTTCAACGGACTCCGCGTCATCGCCGTGGACTTCTGGAAGAAGGGTCCGCGCTACCACCGCCAGATGCTGTGGGGCGTCGTCGGCCTCTGGGCCCTGACAATGCTCGCCTTCTCCATCCGCCATCTTTCGGTTGTCTTCGGAGGTCACTAAGCCATGGCTGTCCCCACTGTAGAAAGCCCCCGTTCGGGGCGCGTCTCCCCCGGCTACTCCCGCACCCGCTCCTCCCGCGGCAACTTCGAGATGGGCGCCTGGCTGTTCATGCGCCTCTCCGGGGTGGTCCTCGTCGTGATGATCTTCGTCCACCTGTGGACCAGCTTCATCGCCGGCGGCGGGATCAAGCAGGTCGACTTCGGCTTCGTGGCCGGTAAGTGGGCCAGCCCCGTCTGGCAGTTCTGGGACCTCGTGCTGCTCTGGCTGGCGATGCTCCACGGCACCAACGGCGTCCGCACCATCATCAACGACTATGCGGAGAAGAACTCGACCCGCATGTGGCTCAAGGGCGTGCTGTACACGGCGACGGTCGTCATCATCCTCCTGGGCACCCTCGTCATCTTCACCTTCGACCCCTGCCCGGTCATCGACGGCGTCCCCCACGTCGCCTCCTACTGCCCCTCCGCGTAGGACCGCGCGCCGTCCCGGGCGGCCGCATCTTCGGTTTCAACAGAAAGAGCGATCAGCATGCAGGTCCACAAGTACGACGTCGTCATAGTCGGCGCAGGCGGCGCGGGGATGCGCGCGGCCATCGAGTCCGGACAGCGGGCCCGCACAGCCGTCCTGACGAAGCTCTACCCCACGCGTTCCCACACCGGTGCCGCCCAGGGCGGCATGTGCGCAGCACTGGCCAATGTCGAGGAAGACAACTGGGAGTGGCACACCTTCGACACCGTCAAGGGCGGTGACTACCTCGTCGACCAGGACGCCGCCGAGGTGATGGCGAAGGAAGCGATCGACGCCGTGCTCGACCTCGAGAAGATGGGGCTGCCGTTCAACCGCACCCCCGAGGGCCGGATCGACCAGCGCCGCTTCGGCGGCCACACCCGCGACCACGGCAAGGCCCCGGTCCGCCGGTCCTGCTACGCCGCGGACCGCACCGGGCACATGATCCTGCAGACGCTCTACCAAAACTGCGTCAAGCACAATGTCGAGTTCTACAACGAGTACTACGTCCTTGACCTGCTGATGGTCGACCAGGAAGTGACCGAGGATGGGGTGACCCGCCTGCAGAAGCGCGTCGCCGGCGTCGTCTCCTACGACCTCGCCTCCGGGGAACTCCACGTCTTCCAGGCCAAGTCGGTCATCTTCGCCTCCGGCGGCGTCGGCAAGGTCTACAAGACCACCTCCAACGCCCACACCCTCACCGGCGACGGCATGGGCATCGCCTTCCGCCGTGGCATCCCCCTCGAGGACATGGAGTTCTTCCAGTTCCACCCGACCGGCCTGGCCGGCCTGGGCATCCTCCTGTCGGAGGCGGCCCGCGGCGAGGGCGCGATCCTGCGCAACTCCGAGGGCGAACGCTTCATGGAGCGCTACGCGCCCACCATCAAGGACCTCGCCCCGCGCGACATCGTCGCCCGCTCGATGGCCAACGAGGTCCGCGAGGGCCGCGGCGCCGGACCGAACAAGGACTACGTCCTGCTCGACCTCACCCACCTCGAACCGGCGCACATCGACGCGAAGCTGCCCGACATCACCGAGTTCGCCCGCACCTACCTCGGCGTCGAGCCCTACACCGAGCCCGTGCCGGTCTTCCCCACGGCGCACTACGCCATGGGCGGGATCCCCACCAACATCAAGGCCGAGGTCCTCCAGGACAACGACACGGTGGTGCCCGGGCTCTACGCCGCTGGCGAGGTGGCGTGCGTCTCGGTGCATGGCTCCAACCGGCTCGGCACCAACTCGCTGCTCGACATCAACGTCTTCGGCAAGCGCGCCGGCATCTACGCCGCCGAGTACGCGCTCACCGCGGACTTCGTCGACATCCCCGAGGACCCGCTGGCCGACACGCTGGCCCTGCTCGACACCGCCCGCAGTTCCGAGGGCGGGGAGCGCGTCGCCCAGATCCGCAAGGAGCTGCAGGACATCATGGACGCCAACGTCCAGGTGTTCCGCACCGAGGAGACCCTCCTCGAGGCGCTGCGCGTGATCGATGGACTCGAGGAACGCTACAAGCGCATCTCGGTCCAGGACAAGGGCAAGCGCTTCAACCTCGACCTCCTGGAGGCCGTGGAGCTCGGGTTCCTGCTGGACATGGCCAAGGTCATGACCGCCGCGGCCCTGCACCGCAAGGAATCCCGCGGCGGCCACTTCCGCGAGGACTACCCCACGCGTGACGACGAGAACTTCATGACCCACTCGATGGCCTACAAGGACCCGAGCGCCGTCGAGACCAGCGGGGTCCGCCTCGAGACGAAGCCGGTCATTTTCACCCGTTACCAGCCCATGGAGCGTAAGTACTGATGAGCACCCCAACCCTCGAAAAAGAGCCGGCCTCCAAGGTCGAGCTGCCCGCCGGTGCCGGGGGCGGGGAGATCCCCTCCTTCGACATCACGCTCAAGGTCCGCCGCTACAACCCCGAGGTCTCCGACGAGGCGCACTGGGACGAGTGGCAGCTGACCATGTACGGCACGGACCGCGTCCTGGACGCCCTGCACAAGGTCAAGTGGGAGCACGACGGTTCGGTCTCCTTCCGCCGCTCCTGCGCCCACGGCGTCTGTGGTTCCGACGCGATGCGCATCAACGGCCGCAACCGCCTCGCCTGCAAGACGCTGCTCAAGGACCTCGACACCTCCAAGCCGATCCTCGTCGAGCCGATCAAGGGCCTGCCGGTGGAGAAGGACCTGATCGTGGACATGGAGCCGTTCTTCCAGTCCTACCGGGAGATCATGCCGTTCCTCGTCACGAAGGGCCACGAGCCGACCCGTGAGCGCCTGCAGTCGGCCGAGGACCGGGAGCGCTACGACGACACCACCAAGTGCATCCTGTGTGCCGCCTGCACCTCGTCCTGCCCGGTCTTCTGGACCGACGGCCAGTACTTCGGGCCTGCGGCCATCGTCAACGCGCACCGCTTCATCTTCGACTCGCGGGACGACGCCGGGGACATGCGCCTTGAGATCCTCAACGACAAGGAGGGCGTGTGGCGCTGCCGCACCACCTTCAACTGCTCGGAAGCGTGCCCGCGCGGCATCCAGGTCACCAAGGCCATCGCCGAGGTCAAGCAGGCCATCCTGACGCGCAAGATCTGATGCGGGCGGCCGCAGGCCACCCGGAGTGCC
Organism: Arthrobacter melezitosi; assembly: GCF_054511055.1. Taxonomy (NCBI): domain Bacteria; kingdom Bacillati; phylum Actinomycetota; class Actinomycetes; order Micrococcales; family Micrococcaceae; genus Arthrobacter; species Arthrobacter melezitosi. Next base: position 76,631 of record NZ_JBTNDJ010000008.1, on the reverse strand, counting down.
TTCGAGAAGGGCGGTCCCATTGGGGCCGCCCTTCCGCGTTCCCGGGCGCACGGGCACTCCCCGGGCGCGGACGCGGGCACTCCCCGGACGCGGGCGGCCCGGAACCGGGTCAGGAGCCGCGGCGGGCCTTCCTGCTCTGCTGCCGCAGTGTTCCGGCCTTCTCCCGGTGCTCGTGGGCGGCCAGCGCCTCGGCGTCGGCGGTCCCGACCGCGGCCCACGCCGCGGCCATCAGGTACACCTGGCTCAGCAGGTAGAACCAGACGAACAGGCCGAGGATCACGGCGAAGGGCGCGAGCAGCGGCGCATCCCCGAGGCCGCCCAGCAGCGAGGCGCTGACGGTGCGCAGCACGGTGCTCCCGACGCCGGCGAACAGGGCGGCCTGGAGCAGGACCCGCCGGGGCATGTCGATCGCGGAGGTCGTATGCAGCAGGATGGCCGCGACCGCGGTGTCCAGGACGAGCATGATGGTGAAGCCGGCGAGCTGCGTCAGCGGGCGTGCGGCCTCGGTGAGCCCCACGAGCTGCAGGGCGAAGTCGACCATCGTATTGGCGAGGAAGCCGACGCCCGTCGTCACGAGCAGCGCCACGGCGAGGACCACCAGCACGGCGAGGTCCTTCAGGATGACCTTCAGGGCGCTCTCCGTCACCGGGCCCAGGGCGAAGATGCTCCGCATGCCCGCCCTGATGCCCGCCATCCACACGAGCGATGAGATGAGCATGACCACCGTTGCCACGACGAGCGCGGTGCCGAACCCCGAACCGGAAAACAGTTCCTCCCGGGTGGCAAGCCCGCCGCCGCCGGTGTCGATGAGGCCCGGCGTGGTGGCGCCGACCGTCTCGACGATCAGCTCCTGGAGCCGGATGTCCCCAGCGATGACGAGGCCGAGGATGGAGAATCCCGCCACGAGCATGGCGGCGATGGCGAAGAACATCCGGTAGGCGATGCCGGCGGCCAGCAGCGCCCCCCGGCGCAGCGCGTACAGCTGGAGGGCGCGGACCGGGCGGAGGGCGCCCAGGCGGGCCAGTACCACCGACAGGCGGGCGCCGGCGACGGCACGGGCGCCGCTGCGGTCCCGCTCGGCGCGGGTCAGGTTCTGGCGTGCTTCGAGGACCCTCAGGACGAGCCGGTCGCGGTCGGCCGGCGACGCGGGCTCAGCGCTCCGTGCGGTCCTCGGTGTCTTCGCCAAAGCTCAGCTCTTCCCGCAGTTTCCACAAGCCAGAATGCTCATGCTCATACAGTCCCATGGTACGGACCTCGAAGGAGGCTTCGAAGGACCGCAGCCGCTGTTCGGCCTCGTCCATGCTGGCCTCGCTCACGTCGTGGGCAACCGTGACGTGCGGGTGGAAGGGGAACTCGAGGGTGCGTTCCAGCGGACCGGTCTGCAGCCGGGAGTGAAGCTCCACGCACTCCTTGAAACCGGAGCGCACGTTCAGGAACACCACCGGCGAGAGCGGCCGGAACGAGCCGGTGCCGCTGAGGGTCACGGTGAAGGGGGCCTGCTTGGCGGCCACGGCGCGCACATGCTCGAGCGTCCACTCCCAGTCGGTGGCCTGGGTGGTGGTGACAAGGGTGATGTGGGGTGGGATGAGGAAAGCCATCGGATCCCCGAAGGAGGCCCGCCAGCGTTCGAGCTCCGCGGCCAGCGGACCGGGAACGGGCAGCGTGACGCCCACGCAGGTGATCCCGGACAGCTCCCGGCCCTCCCGGGCCGGTCCCGTGCCGCACAGCTCGCTCATCCGCTGCGGCATGGCCTACCGCGCTCCGGCCGGGACCGGCGCGGGGAGGAACCCCACCTTCGCGTACACGTCGGCAAGGGTTGCCGAGGCGGTTTCCCTCGCCTTGGCGGCGCCCTTGGCCAGCAGCCGGTCGAGCTCCGCCGGATCGTCGAGCAGTTCGGCGGCCCGGGCCTGGATGGGCCCGAGGGTCCCGGCGACGACCTCGGCCAGGTCCACCTTGAGGTGGCCGTACATCCTGCCCTCGTACTCGGCCTCGAGGGCCGCGATGGAGCGGCCGGTCAGCGCCGAATAGATCGTCAGTAGGTTTGAAACGCCGGGTTTGCCCTCCCGGTCGAACACGATCTCCGTGCCCGTGTCGGTGACCGCCGAGCGGATCCGCTTCGCCGTCACCTTCGGGTCGTCGAGCAGGTTCACCAGCCCCATCGGCGATGAGGCGGACTTCGACATTTTCGCCGTCGGGTTCTGCAGGTCGTAGATCTTGGCCGATTCCTTCTGGATGAAGGGCTTGGGCACCACGAAGGTCTCCCCGAAGCGGGCGTTGAAGCGCTGGGCGAGGTCGCGGCTGAGCTCGACGTGCTGGCGCTGGTCCTCCCCCACCGGGACGCCCTCGGGCTGGTAGAGGAGGATGTCGGCGGCCTGCAGGATCGGGTAGGTGAACAGCCCGACGCTTGAATGCTCGGACCCCTGCTTCGAGGACTTGTCCTTGAACTGGGTCATCCGCGAGGCCTCACCGAAGCCGGTGATGCAGTTGAGCACCCAGGCCAGTTGGGCGTGCTCGGGCACGTGGGACTGGACGAAGAGCGTCGCCTTGTCGACGTCGACGCCGCCGGCGATGTACTGGGCGGCGGTGACCCGGGTCCGTGCGGCGAGGTCCGCGGGATCCTGCGGCACGGTGATCGCGTGCAGGTCCGGGATGAAGAACACCGCGTCGTAGTCCTCCTGCATCCGAACCCAATGCACCAGCGCGCCGAGGTAGTTTCCAAGGTGCAGCGATCCGGCGGAGGGCTGCATCCCCGAGAGGATGCGCTGGCGGCCGGTGGGCGCGGTGTTCGTCATGGACGCGGTTCCTGTCTACAGCTGGTAGTCGACGACCACTGGGGCGTGGTCGGAAAAACGGGTGTCCCACGACGGGGCGCGGTCCACGGCGGCCTGCACCGCCGCCGCCGCGAGGCCGGGGGTCGCGAGGTGGTAGTCGATGCGCCAGCCGGTGTCGTTGTCGAAGGCCTTCCCGCGCCAGGACCACCAGGTGTAGGGGCCGTCGATGTCGCCGGACAGGGCGCGGTGGACATCGACATAGCCGACACCGTCGCCGAAGAACCGGTCGAAGTAGGCGCGTTCCTCCGGGAGGAAGCCCGCCTTCTTCAGGTTGCCCTTCCAGTTGCGGATGTCCCGTTCGGTGTGCCCGACGTTGAGGTCTCCCACCACCAGCACGTGGTCCGACTCGGCGGCGAGCACCGGCAGCCGTGCCTCCATGACATCCAGGAAGCGGTACTTGTCGTCCTGCTTGGGGGTGCCGACGTCACCGGAGTGGACGTAGGCGCTCACCACGGTGAGGGAGGAGCCGTTGACCTTGAAGTCCGCTTCCACCCAGCGCCCGGAGGTCTCGAAGTACTCGTCGCCGATCGAGGAGCGGGTGGCGGAGGGCTCAACGCGGGAAGCGATGGCCACGCCGGCACGGCCTTTCGCCTCCGCCTCGGCGTGGAGCAGATGCCAGGAGTCCCCGAGGAGTTCACGCACCACGGCGTCGGGGGCCCGGACCTCCTGCAGGCACAGGATGTCGACGTCACGCCCGGCAAGCCACTGCTCCATGCCGCGCTTGTACGCGGCACGGATTCCGTTGACGTTCACTGATGCGATCCGGACGGGTTTCATCGGGATATCGGAAGCGGCACTCACTCGACCCACCTTACCCCGGCGCACCGGGCGAATCATGTTGGCGAAACCCGATCAGGGCCGCGGGTTTCCTACTCGACGATGGTGCCCTCGACGGGCCCGTCACCGGCCTTCTTCATCATCGACCGGGCGTTGTGCGAGGTGATCTCGATCGTCTCCAGGGCGCGTTCGACCATGCCCTCGTCGCGGCCGAGGTATTCGCGGACCACGCCCACCTGGACCTGGACGATCTTGAAGCTGTGATCGAGCTTCAGGTCGCGGGTGCGGGTCGCCTCATCCGGGGTGGCCGCCCCGCGCCCGCCGGCAAAGCCCTGCTGCGCTTCGGTGAGGCGGCCTGCGGCCTTCCGTGCGGCCCCGCGGAGGGTGAGGACCACGTAGGAGAAGATGAGCAGCCAACCGAGGGAGATGAGCACCACGAGCCAGCCGACGACGTCGTTCTCGTTGGCGGCGAAGACGACGGCGACGAGGAACACGACGAACATGATGGCCATCCCCGCCGTCCCCATGCGGATGCTGATACCCCGGCCGGCGGGCTTCCCTGTACTTCCCAATGACTGCATGGGCCCATTCTTCCAAACAACGGCCCGCCCTCCTGCGGCTTCCACCACCGGCGAACGCCCGGGCCGCACCCCCTTCGGGCGGGCGCGGGAAAAAGTTTGTCCTCCTCCACCCATCCGTGATCCATCTCACCCCGAACACTGTGTGTGCGCGCCGCCTACCGGCCTGCATCATCCGCACTCCTGCATCATCCGCACTCTGGAGGAATTTCTCATGAATAAGAAAATGCGTCTCCTTGCAGCCCCAGCCCTTGCCCTCGGCGCGGTCGCCCTGGCGGGATCACCCGCCCTGGCCGCCGACGGCTCCTACTCATCGACCCTTGGCCAGCTCAACGGCACCACGGGAACCGGCAGCATCACCGTCGATGTCACCGGCAACACCGCCATGGTCAACCTCCAGGTCTCCGGCCTCGCCGAGACCTTCATGGACGGCCCCTACCCCCACGTCCAGCACATCCACGGCGGCGCCCAGGGCGTCTGCCCGACCCCCGATGCCGACGCCAACGGCGACGGCATCATCAGCGTCAGCGAAGGTGCCCCCGGCTACGGAGGAATCCTTACCACCCTGAGCACCAGCGGCGCCACGACCCCCGCCGAGGGCCTGAACCTCGCGCTCGGCGGACAGGGCGGAACCTACTCCATCCAGCGGTCGATCGACCTCGACGAGGCAACGAAGGCCGCCCTTGAGGCCGGAACCGCCGTCGTCGTCGTCCACGGGCTGGACCCCGCCACCTCCACGGGCTCCCCCGAGGCCTTCAACTCGCCCAGCGACCTGAACCCGGATCTCCCCCTCGGCGCCACCTCGCCCGCACTGTGCGGCACCCTTGTCGCCTCCCAGATGGGCGCCATGCCCAACGGCGGTGCCGACACCGGCGTCGAGCAGGGCACCGGCAGCAACGCGGGCATGATCGCCCTCGGCGGCGGCCTGCTGCTGGCCGCCGCAGCCGGTGGCACCTACGCCGTCCGCCGCCGCACTGCGGACAACGCGTAACGCCCACCTCATCCCGTGATGAGCAGAACACGCGGCCGCCGCTGGGGCTTCACTGCCCCGGCGGCGGCCGCCCTTCTCTTCCTTTCAGGATGCGCGGCCGCCCCGGCCGCCTCCGAACCCGCGGCGCCCCCTTCGGGCTCCGCCAGCGCGTCCGCGGCCCCCGGCGCATCCGCGCCGGCCGCAACCCCGGCGCCCTCCGACGCTCCGGCGCCCGCCGCGTCCCAGCCACCCGCCCCATCGAAGGCCCCCGCGCCTGCCGCACCGCAGGCGCCGGCGGTCCTGGCGGCCTCACCGCCGGTGTCCCTCTCCATCCCCGCGACGGGCACCACGACGCCGCTGCTCCGGCTGGGGCTGCGGCCGGACCGCTCCCTCGAGGTGCCGCCGGACGGTCCCGGCGCGCCCGCCAGCTGGTACACCGAATCGCCCACCCCGGGCGAGCGCGGGCCCGCGGTGCTGCTGGGCCACGTGAATGCGACCGACGGCGGCAAGGGCGTGTTCGCCGACCTGCGGGCCCTGGTGGCCGGGGACCGGGTCAGCGTCGTGCGCGAGGACGGAAGCACCGCCGAGTTCGAGGTGCAGCGCGGTGAGGCGTACGCCAAGGACGCCTTCCCCACCGCGAAGGTCTACGGGAACACCGCCGGGGCCGAGCTGCGGCTGATCACCTGCGACGGCTACGACCCGGCCACCGGTGAATTCGACGACAACTACATCGTGTACGCCGCACTCGTCGGCTGAACCGCGCGGCCGGCGGGACGCCGAAGGCCGGCCCGGGCGGCCGGTTTCCGGCGGGACCGGCGTCAGCCGGAAACGAGGCAGAACGGATGGCCCGCCGGGTCCGCGTAGACGCGGAACGTTTCGGTCCCCGCCCCGAGGCTCACCGCGCCGCCGGCGAGGACCTTGGCCTCGGCCTCGTCGAGGTCGGAGACGAGCACATCGAGGTGCATCTGCTGCGGAACCTCCTGGCCGGGCCAGGCCGGCGCGGTGTAGTTCTCCACCCGCTGGAAGGCCAGGGCGGGCCGGTCGGCGGCGTCACCGATGGTGATCCAGTCATCGTCTTCGTCGACGCGGACCATGCCCAGCAGGTTCTCGTAGAAGACGGCGAGCTGCACCGGGTCGGGGCAGTCAAGGACAGTTGCTTGCCAGGATCCAATCATTGTCCAAGTATGGGTCGGCGCGCCCCGCGGCGGTAGGGCCTGCGGGAACATCGGAGCCGGGGCTCAGCCGGCCAGCGGAATCACCTCGATCCGTCCGCCGGCACCCACCACGACGAGCACGTTCTCCCCCGCCACGCCCTCGAGGGCGGCGGCGAGCTCCCCACCGGAGGGCACCCCCGCCTCCGGGCCCGGATCGGCGCGCAGCCAGAGCGTGACGCGGGCACCGGTGATCCCGCCGATCAGCTCCGCCAGCGTTTCGGCGCCGGCGCCGGCCACGAGGACCACCCGGCCGATGGCCCGGCGGGCCGGGGAGCCCCCAACCGCCACTGCCGCCCGGTCCTGCCGCCAGACGCTGAAGTGGTAGGCGGCGGTGCCCCCGGTGGCCAGGAGCAGCCCGAGCGGGGCCCGCACGCGCTCGAGCAGGGCCACCCCGCCGACGTCGGCGAGGAAGAATTCGAAGATCCGGTAGCCGAGCACGAGCAGCGTGATCAGCGCGACCAGGGCGCTGAGGCCGAAGACCGCCACCAGGTAGACGCGCCGCCCTGACCGCTCGGCGTCCCCGGGCAGCGCGGCCGGCCGCCACGCGGCCCACCACACCGGTCCCCCCACCGCCAGGGAGCTGATTCCCGCGAGCAGCAGGGTGCGGGGGTCCGAGCCGACGACGGGCGAGGCGAGGGCCGCCAGCAGGGCGTTGACGATCACCCCGGCACCGGACGCGGCCGCGGCCAGGGCAATCCCGGAGGTGACGAGCCGGCCGGCCAGCCGTGTGCCTTCGGGCCGTGCGGCGGCGATCCGCAGGTGGTAGACCCACACCGGGGCGCCGACGGCGGCGGCGGCGAGCGCCGGAGCAAGGGGCTCCAGCAGCACGGGCACCGGGTCCGTGCGGTCGAAGGCGAGCCGCAGCAGCACAAAGAGCAGCAGGCCCAGCCCGCCGAGGGTCAGCAGGCCCGCCCCGAGCACCCCGAACAGCACCAGGGCCACATTGGAGAGCCGGGTCCGGAGGCTCCGCCCACCGCCGCGTATCCAGTAGAAAACCCACAGCCCGGCTCCCCCTGCGGCCCAGACGAGCGCGGAAAGGACGGACCGCCACCAGGGCACCCCGATGGCTCCCGCCGAGGTGAGGCCCTCGACCGCCGCCCCGAGGAGGCCCGCCAGCGCGGACCAGGCGGCGCCGACCCCTACGACGAGCCCGAAGAGGTAACCGGTGACGAGGGGCAGGTCCCGCAGCCTGAGGGGTCCCTTCGTCCGGTGGCGCCACATCCAGGAGTGCCAGAAGAGGACTCCCGTCCATACCAGGCCGCGGGCCAGCCCCCACGCCCACCGCCCGGCGTCGCCGCCGACGATCGAGGACGCCGCACCGAGCAATGAGGTGACGGCGGTGATCAGCGCGACGGCGTAGACCCCGGCGATGTAGAGGCCCCATGCCGTGGAGGAGCGTTCGCCGCCCACCCGCCGCCACGCAGCCCACCACAGCAGGGCTGCCAGCGGCCCACCGATGAGGGTGAAGGCCAGCGAGCGGGCAAGGCCCGCCACGTCGTCGGCGACCAGTACATCGCCGGCGTTGAAGATCCGCCCGAGCAGCCCGCTGAGGCCGCCGGCGCCGATGACCACCAGCGCGAAGAGCAGCGTGAAGACGATCAGCCGGCGCAGCACCGGCTGGGCCGGGTTCCGGTGCGGAGCGGGCCGGAGGTCGGTGCTCACCGGGTCCCCGTCCCGCCGCAGATCCGCAGCTGCCACGGGACCTGGTCGATGAGCCAGTCCCCGTCCTCCCGCACGAGGCCGAAGTGGTCCTTGAATTCGTACTCGGAGGAGCCGAACGGGCCGCCGGCCTCGAAGGTCACGATGGACACCTCGACCTCCGCCGTGGTGCCCCGCTCCCGGGTGGAGACGAGGCTGATCCTGCGGTTGTCCCCGGTGGTCTCGTAGAACTCATCGCAGGGCTCCGCCGGCTCCGCGAGGTAGGCCGCCGCGGCCTCCTCATCCCCCTCGATGGCCGCGGCCGCGTAGCGCTGCACGACACCCCCGGGGGTCGAGGCGTCGAGCAGCTTCACCTCTCCGCGGGTGAATACGACGGCCAGGGCCACGACCACGAGGAGGCCGAGCACGGCGAGGAGGACGGGGAGGGTGCGGTCGCGCCGGACCGGTGCGGAATTCATGTGCACAGTATGCGCCCCGGCCGGGCTTCCCCCAATGCCCCCGCAAGGGACACGGGCCGGTGCCTCCTATTTCAGGAAGAGCGCCCGCAGCCGCCCGGTGGTGAGCACCACGCCCAGAACGATCATCACCGCGTAGTACAGCACGTGGACGGCCGTGGCAGCGGTGAACATCCCGGCGCTGAGCTGCCGCAGGAGTTCGACGCCGTGCCACAGCGGCAGCGCCTGGATGAACACCTGGATGGCCGGCGGGTAGACGCTCAGCGGGTAGAAGGTGGCCGAGAACAGGAACATCGGCAGCATCACGAAGTTGATCCACTCCATCTGCTGGAAGGTCTTCATGAAGCTGGTGATGGCCATGCCGAACGCCGCGAACCCGAAGGCGATCAGGACCGAGGCGGGAATCATCAGCAGCGCCCACGGCGTGGTGATCAGGCCCATCAGGCCCATCACGGCGGTGAACCCGGTCGCATAGAGCGCCCCGCGCAGCAGGGCCAGGAAGATCTCGCCGATGGCGACGTCGAGGGGCCCGAGCGAGGTCGAGAGCATCCCCTGGTAGAGCTTGGCGAAGTTCATCTTGAAGAAGACGTTCCAGGTGCTGTCGTAGACCGCGCCGTTCATCGCCGAGACCGCCAGCAGGGCGGGGGCGATGTACGCCGCGTAGCTGATCTCCGAGCCCCCGGGGCCGGTCACCGTGCCCACGAGCGCGCCGAGGCCGACACCCATCGACAGCAGGTAGAGCACCGGTTCGAAGAAACCGGAGACCATGATCATCCAGTTGCTGCTCTTCGTGGCGCGCAGGCCGCGGGCGATCACCGCGCGGGCGTTGCGTGAATACAGCGCGCCCAGGGTGCGGGTGCGGCCGGTGAGCCGGTAGTCCTCGACGGAGAGCTGGTTGGTCATGCGCCGAGCCTCCGGGCGAAGGTCCGCTGCGCCAGGCGCCAGCCGAGGAACGTCAGCAGCACCAGGAAGGCCAGGTGCACCGTGGCAAGGCCCGGCGGAACCGCGTGGCCGTACGTCAGGGCCCGCCCCAGCTCCGTGCCGTGCCACAGCGGCGAGATCCAGCCGATCCAGCGCAGCAGCAGCGGCAGGGTGTCCAGCGGGAAGAAGGTGCCGGAGAACAGGAACAGCGGTGTGGCGATGAACCGCATCACGAGGGCGAACTGGCCCTTGTCCTCGCGGATGCTTGCCGCGTAGGCCATCAGGGGCACGCCGAAGGCGAGGCCGCTGAGCACCGCAATGGGCACGGCGAGCCAGCCCCAGGGCGACGGCGAGGCTCCGAAGAGGGCGACGATGGCGAAGTAGAGAACCGACATCACGAGGAGCCTCAGGGTCACCGCGATGATGTGCCCGTTGACGATCTGGTGCGCGCCCAGCGGCGAGGCGTGCGGACCGTAGAAGACCCGGCGCCACTTGAAACCGTCCATCACCGGGTAGGTGAATTCATTGGTCGCCGCCATCAGCGCGGCCGAGGCCAGCAGCGCGGGCGCGAGGAAGGCGAGGTAGCTCACCCCGCCAAAGGTCTCCGTCCCGGAGCTGTCCACGAGGCTGGCCAGGCCGACGCCCATGGCGAACAGGTACATCACCGGGGTGCCCACGCTCGAGGCGAGGATCGTCCACCGGTAGCTGTTCATCACCCGCAGGACATGTTCGGCGTAGTACCAGGATCCGAAGGCCCGGGCACGGGCGGCGGAGACGGCCGGCGGGTGGGCGCGCAGCCCGGAGGGCATTCCGGTGCCGGCGGGGGCCGCGGGGCGCGCGCCGGCGCGGTGCTCAGTCAACGAGGCTCCTTCCGGTCAGGCGCAGGAAGACGTCCTCGAGGGAGGACCGGCGCACCAGGGAGGTGACCGGGTGCAGCCCCCGGGCGGAGACCTCCTCCAGGGCGGCCTCGCCGTCGGCGGCATAGATCAGCACCCGGTCGGGCAGGGTCTCCAGCCGTTCCCCGATGCCCTGCAGGTCGGCCGCCACTGTGGTGTTGCGTTCGGAGCCGAACCGCAGTTCGAGCACCTCGCGGGTCGAGTGTTCCCGGATGAGGGTGGCCGGGGAGCCCTCGGCCATGATCCTGCCCTTGTCCACCACCACCAGGCGGTCGCACAACTGCTCGGCCTCGTCCATGTAGTGGGTCGTGAGGATCAGCGTGACCCCGGATTCCTTGAGGCGGAAGAGCCGGTCCCAGAGGATGTGGCGGGCCTGCGGGTCAAGGCCCGTGGTCGGCTCGTCGAGGAGCAGGATCTTCGGTTCGTTGATCAGCGACCGGGCGATGGTGAGCCGCCGCTTCATGCCGCCCGAGAGCGAGTCGACCTTCGCCGTGGCCTTGTCGGTCAGCTGCGCGAATTCAAGGAGTTCATCGGCCTTGGGCTTCAGGTAGCTCATCGGCAGCCCGAAGTAGCGCCCGTACACGAGGAGGTTGTCGCGCACCCGCAGTTCCTCGTCGAGGTTGTCCTGCTGCGGTACGACCCCCAGGTGGGCGCGCACCTCGGGCCCGTGCCGTTCGGGGTCAAGGCCCATAATGGAGAGCTCGCCGGCGGTTCGCTGGGAGACCCCGCCGATCATCTTCATCGTCGTCGACTTGCCGGCGCCGTTGGGCCCCAGCAGGCCGAAGGCCTCCCCCGCCGGCACCTCGAACGAGATGCCGTCGACTGCGGCGAACTCCCCGTAGTGCTTGCTCAGGGCGCGCGCGGCAATAACAGGCTCATCGGTGAGGTTGGGAGGCACCAGCCCAGCCTAGGCGAGAAAAGCCATTGGGACTAGCCAATCCGGGCAGCAGAGCCCGGACTGGACGGTGCGCGCCGGCCCCGAAGCGACCGGCGCGCCAAAAAGCGACAAACGTGCCGGAATTATCCGGCGCGTTTGTCGCTTTCGGGCCCGTTCGTCGCTTGAGGGTGCGTGCGCCTCTACAGCCGGCGTTCGGCGGCCTCGACGACGTTGGCCAGCAGCATCGCCCGGGTCATCGGCCCGACGCCGCCGGGGTTGGGCGAGAGCCAGCCGGCTACCTCCGCGGCGGCCGGCTCGACGTCGCCCGACAGGACCGCCTTGCCGGTCCCAGGGTCCTCCACGCGGGTGACTCCGACGTCGAGCACGACCGCCCCGGGCTTGAGCTGGGCGGCCTTGACCATCGAGGGGAAGCCGGCGGCGGCCACCACGACGTCGGCCCGCCCCAGGTGCTCCTCGAGGTCCACCGTCCCCGTGTGCGCCAGGGTCACCGTCGCATTGACCTGCTTGCGGGTGAGCAGCAGTCCCAGCGGCCGGCCGACGGTGACGCCGCGGCCCACGACCAGGACGTTGCACCCGGCGAGCTCGATGCCGTGGCGCAGCAGCAGCTCGACGATGCCGTGCGGCGTGCACGGCAGCGGCGAGGCCATGGGGGCGCCCACATTGAGCACCAGCCGGCCCAGGTTGGTCGGGTGGAGGCCGTCGGCGTCCTTGTCGGGGTCGATCCGCTCGAGGATGCGGTTGGTGTCGATGTGCGCCGGCAGGGGCAGCTGGACGATGTAGCCGGTGGTGTCGTCGTCGGCGTTGAGCTCGTCGATGACCGCCTCGAGCTCCTCCTGCGTGATGGACTCGGGCAGGTCCCGGCGGATGGAGCGGATGCCGACCTGGGCGCAGTCGCGGTGCTTGCCGGCGACGTAGGACCTGCTGGCCGGGTCGTCCCCGACCAGGACGGTGCCGAGCCCGGGCTGCACGCCGCGGGCGGCAAGCGCACGGACCCGCACGGCGAGTTCGTCCTTGATGGTGGCGGCCGTGGCCCTGCCGTCGAGGACGCGGGCGGTGGTGGTGCTCATGATCGTTCTCCGGTCGGTTCTGGGTATTCGGTGAGGGCTTCGAGCAGGAACGCCTTCCCGCGGTCGCAGCACCCGGTGAAGCAGCATTCGGCTGCCGGTATGTCGAACTCGGCGGACGCCGCCGCCCGGGAGGCGGCGGCGCCTGCGGGGAGTTCTCCTACCACTCCTCGTGGCCCGGGTACAGCGGGAAGTTGGCGGCCAGCGCCTTCACCCGCGCCCTGAGGGCGTCGACGTCGGGGGCGGGCTTGAGGGCCGCCGCGATGATCTCGCCGACCTCGGTGAATTCGGCGGCGCCGAATCCGCGCGTGGCCAGTGCCGGGGTGCCGATCCGCAGCCCGGAGGTGACCATCGGCGGCCGCGGGTCGAACGGGACGGCGTTGCGGTTCACGGTGATGCCCACCGAGTGGAGGAGGTCCTCCGCCTGCTGCCCGTCGAGGCTCGAGTTCCGGAGGTCGACCAGCACGAGGTGCACGTCGGTGCCGCCGGTCAGCACCGACACGCCGTGCTCGGTGACGTCGGATCCGGTGAGGCGCTCCGCGATGATCCGGGCGCCCTCGAGGACGCGCTCCTGGCGTTCCTTGAACTCGGCCGAGCCGGCGATCTTGAAGGCCGTCGCCTTCGCGGCGATGACGTGCATCAGGGGCCCGCCCTGCTGGCCCGGGAAGACGCTGGAGTTGAGCTTCTTGGCCCAGTCCTGCTTGGCGAGGATGACGCCCGAGCGCGGCCCGGCCAGGGTCTTGTGGACGGTGGAGGTCACGACGTCGGAGTGCTGGACCGGGCTGGGGTGCAGGCCGGCGGCCACCAGGCCGGCGAAGTGGGCCATGTCGGTCCACAGCAGCGCCCCGGTTTCGTCGGCGATGGAGCGGAAGGCCTCGAAGTCCAGGTGGCGGGGGTAGGCGGACCAGCCGGCGATGAGGACGTCGGGCTTCTCGGCGAGCGCCTGCGCACGGACCCTGTCCATGTCGAGCCGGTGGGTGTCTTCCTCGACCCCGTAGGCGGCGACCTCGTAGAGCTTGCCGGAGAAGTTGAGCTTCATGCCGTGGGTGAGGTGCCCGCCGTGGGCCAGCGACAGGCCCATGATCTTGTCGCCGGGCCGAATCATCGCGGCAAGGGCGGCGGCGTTGGCCTGGGCGCCCGAGTGCGGCTGGACGTTGGCGTACTCGGCGCCGAACAGATCCTTGACGCGGGCGATGGCGAGGTTCTCGGCGACGTCGACGTGCTCACAGCCGCCGTAGTAGCGGCGTCCCGGGTAGCCCTCGGCGTACTTGTTCGTGAGGACCGAGCCCTGGGCCTGGAGCACCGCACGGGGTGCGAAGTTCTCGGAGGCGATCATCTCGAGGGTGTCACGCTGGCGGCCCAGCTCGTCCCGCAGGACGGCGGCGATCTCGGGATCGATCTCGGAAAGCGGGGCGTTGGTGACGGAATCGGTCAGGGGCGAAGTGGTCACAGAAGGTCCTTCGGTGGTGGGGTGCTTTACAGCTCAGGCTACCCGCAGCACTGTGGTGCAGCCCACTCGGGGCGGCGCACGGCGGCGGAAGCAACCCCCGGCCCAGGCGTGCGATCCGTGGTTGACGCAGTGCTTCGTCGGACCCCGGGCGGTGGACCCGGCGCCGATGATGCGTGCCGCTTCCCGGTGGTTGCCCACCCTACGCCAGTCGCGGCGCCTTTCATCCTAGCCGGAGGGCTCCCGCCGGTGCCAGCCCGCCGGGGCGCCCGGCCCCGGCGCCGGTTCCACCGCAGCGGCCGGGCGCCCCGGCAAAACACCCCGGAATACGGGTGCGGCCGGTCGGGTTGCTACCTTTCGGTGCCCGGCCTCCGCCGGGCCGGTGCATCCCGGCAGAACAGCCGGCGGGACAGGGCGGGACAGTGGATACCGAAGTACGGGAGACGGAGATCGTCGTCGTCGGGGCCGGCCAGGCCGGGCTGAGCAGTGGCTACCACCTGCGAAGGCGCGGGCTTGAGCCTGGCAGCGGCTTCGTGCTGCTCGACGCGAACGAAGGACCCGGTGGTGCCTGGCGCCACCGCTGGCCGTCGCTGACCTTCGATGCCGCCCATGGGCTTCACCCGCTGCCGGGCCTCCCGCTTGAGGCTCCGGACCCGAAGGAGCCGTCCTCGGCCGTGGTGACCCGCTACTACGGCGCCTACGAGGCCGAGTTCGAACTTCCGGTGCTGCGTCCCCAGCGCGTGGACCGGGTCGAACGCGTCGACGGCGCCGGGCTCGGGGTCACGACCCGCGCAGGCATCTCCTGGCGCGCCCGCGCCGTCATCAACGCGACCGGCACCTGGGACAGCCCGTACCTTCCCTACTATCCCGGGCGGGAGATCTTCCGCGGCGTGCAGCTTCACACCCGGGGGTTCCGCGCCGCCGGGGACTTCGCCGGCAGGCGGGTCCTCGTGGTCGGCGGGGGAACCTCGGCGGCCCAGTTCCTGCTGCAGCTCAACGAGGCGGGAGCCTCGACGCTCTGGAGCACGCGCAGGCCCGTCGAATGGATCGAGCGCGAGTTCGACCAGGAGTGGGGGCGGGACGTCGAGGCCGCCGTCAACGCCCGCACCCGTGCGGGGCTTCCCCCGAAGAGTGTCGTCGGGACCACCGGCATCGCCCTGACGGCCCAGTACAAGGCCGGGGTCGACGCCGGAATCCTCCTCTCCCGCGGGCCGCTGCGCCGGCTCACCGAATCCGGCGCCGAGCTGGCGGACGGCAGCTACGAGCCCGTCGACGCCGTCCTCTGGGCCACGGGCTTCCGGGCCTCGATCGACCACCTGGCCCCGCTGCGGCTTCGCGAGCCCGGCGGGGGCATCCGCATGGACGGAGTCCGCGTGATGCGCGAGCCGCGGCTGCTGATGGTCGGCTACGGCGCCTCGGCCTCCACCGTCGGCGCAACCCGCGCCGGCCGCGCCGCCGCACTGGCGGCGCTTGAGGTGCTGGGCTCCCGGGATCCGGTGCCGGCCCGGTGACCGAGCACCCCGGGTAGCCTAGGACGGTGACCTCTCCAGCACCGGACAGCTCCTATTCCCTCACCCTCTCCTGCCCCGACCGGCCGGGCATCGTCCACGGGGTCTCCGGCGCCCTGGTTGCCGCCGGTGCGAACATCACCGAGTCGCAGCAGTACGGCAGCCCGGACACCGGCACCTTCTTCATGCGGGTGGCGCTGACCACCGCGGCCCCGGAGGCCGAACTGCGCCGGCACCTGGAGCCCGCCGCCCGGTCCTTCGGCATGGACTGGGAGCTCAACGCCGACGGCACGCCCACCCGGACGCTGATCATGGTCTCGAAATCCGCCCACTGCCTCAACGACCTGCTGTTCCAGCACCGCTCCGGCACGCTGCCGATCGAGATCCCCGCGATCGTCTCGAACCATCCCGACCTGGCCGACCTGGCCGCGTTCTATGGGATCGAGTTCCACCACATCCCCGTCACCCCGGAGACGAAGGATGAGGCCGAGGAGCGGCTGCGCGGGCTCATCACCGAACACCGGATCGACCTCGTGGTCCTGGCCCGGTATATGCAGATCCTCAGCGACGGCCTCTGCGCCGACCTGCGCGGGCGTGCCATCAACATCCACCACTCGTTCCTTCCCTCCTTCAAGGGGGCCCGCCCGTACCACCAGGCGCACGCCCGGGGCGTGAAGCTGATCGGTGCCACCGCGCACTACGTCACCGGGGCGCTCGACGAGGGCCCGATCATCGAACAGGAAGTCACCCGCGTCGACCACGCCCGCAGCGTCGAGCAGTTCGTAGCGATCGGGCGCGAGCTCGAGGGCCGGGCCCTGGTGCAGGCCGTGCAGTGGCACGCCGAGCACCGGGTCCTGCTCGACGGTCACCGCACCGTCGTCTTCAACTAGCCCGCCCCTATGCTGGGCCCTATGGCCTATCGCATCAGCATCTCCGGAACCAGCCCCACCGTCGCGGCGACGGCGTTCACCGCGCCCACGGCGTCGCTCATCGGCGACGTCGTGCTCGCCGAATCCGCAAGCGCCTTCTACGGTGTCAGTGTCCGCGCCGACACGGCGCCCATCCGGGTGGGTGAGGGAAGCAACCTGCAGGACAATGTGGTCGTCCATGCCGATCCCGGCTTCCCCACGACCATCGGCAGCGGGGTCAGCGTCGGCCACGGAGCCGTGGTCCACGGCTGCACGATCGAGGATGACTGCCTGATCGGGATGAACGCCACCGTCCTCAACGGGGCGGTGATCGGCTCGGGGTCCCTGGTGGCCGCCGGCGCCGTCGTGCTCGAGGGAACCATCGTCCCGCCCCGCTCGCTGGTCGCCGGGGTGCCGGCGAAGGTCCGGCGGCCGCTCTCCGACGAGGAGGTCGCGGGAGTCCGGGAGAATGCCCGCGCCTACCGGAAGCTCGCCCGGCAACACCAAGCTGCGTTAACTTCTTGACTACAAGGACGGCCTGAGGCACCCTTGGTTACATGCGCGCAGAACCCACCTCGACGGCGAGGATTCGTCCCGGCGCCCTGCTTCCCCGGCCGGGATCCCAGTCAGCACTGAGGGAACAGAACCAGCAGCGCATCATCCGCGCCCTCGTCAATGGCGGCCCCCAGACCCAGGCCGAACTCGCCCGGCAGACCGGGCTCTCCACCGCAACGGTCTCGAACATCGTCAAGGTGATGGCCGGGGGCGGGATCGTCACCACCGCCCCCACGACGAGCTCGGGACGGCGGGCCCTGTCGGTCATCCTCAACGACAACGGCTCGGTCGCCGCCGGGATCGACATCGGCCGCCGCCATGTCCGGGTCGTGCTCGCGGGCCTCGACTACCGCATCCTGCAGGAGGAGGCGGCCAGCCTTCCCCTCGGGCACAGCGCGGCGGAGGGACTTCGGGCCGCCGCGGACCTGCTCGACACCGTCCTGCGCCAGGCCGGCATCTCCCGGTCCGCGGTGCTCGGCGCCGGCATCGGCATCCCGGGCCCGATCGACCGGCGCACCGGCACCGTCGTACAGGGCGCCATCCTGCCCGAGTGGGTCGGCATCAACATCCGGGAGACCTTCGGCGCCCGGCTCGGCATGCCCGTCTACATCGAGAACGACGCGAACCTCGGCGCCCTGGCCCAGATCACCTGGGGCCGGCACAGCAGCGTGGAGAACCTCATGTTCATGAAGGTCGGCTCCGGCATCGGCGCGGGCCTGATTCTCAACGGCGCGCTGTTCTACGGCAATGTGGGGATCACCGGTGAGCTTGGACACACCACGATCAGCGAGCACGGGCTGGTGTGCCGGTGCGGCAACCGCGGCTGCCTCGAGACCGTGGCTTCCACCTCCACCATGATCGAACTCCTCAACCGAGGCTCGACCCAGCCGGTGGACACCCAGGGCATCATCGAGCTGGCCGTGAGCGGGGACACCGCGGCCCTGCGCGTCATCGACGACGCCGGGCTGGCCATCGGGCGCGCTGCGGCCCACGTGGCCAACCTGATCAACCCCGAAGTCATCGTCATGGGCGGCCCCCTGACGGAGCTCGGGGACATTCTGCTGAACCCCATCCGCCGCGGACTGCTGCGGCATTCGGTCCCCATTGTCGGCGAGACGACGAGTGTCCATATGTCGGCGCTCGGGGCCCGGGCGGAAGCGCTCGGCGGTGCCGCCGTCGTGCTGTCCCAGCCGGCCCGGGCGGTCGTCCCGCTGGCGCGTTCGTAAAGGTTTAGAGACAAATCCCAGCCTGTTGCGTTCAAGACTTGACGGCAAGCGTACGGGCGGGGTTCAATGCATTTGGGTCGCTTCAGGGCCTGCACCAAGACAACGTAGTCATTGCCGGGAGGCTTCAATGGAGAACCACACGATCCTTGAGATGCGATCCATCACCAAGGAGTTCCCTGGCGTCAAGGCACTGTCGGACGTCTCGATTACCGTCCGCTCCGGCGAAATCCACGCGATCTGCGGCGAGAACGGGGCCGGCAAGTCAACGCTGATGAAGGTCCTCTCGGGCCTGTACCCCTACGGTGACTACTCCGGGTCGATCATCTTCCAGGGCAAGGAAGTCCAGTTCAAGGACATCCGCTCCAGCGAAGCCGCCGGCATCGTCATCATCCACCAGGAACTCGCCCTCATCCCCGAGCTCTCCATCGCCGAGAACATCTTCCTGGGCAACGAGCCGACCCGCTTCGGGGTCATCGACTGGGACAAGGTCAACCGCGAAACCCTCGAACTGATGGCCCGGGTGGGACTCTCCGAACACCCCACCACCAAGATCAAGGACATCGGCGTCGGCAAGCAGCAGCTCGTCGAGATCGCCAAGGCGCTCAGCAAGTCGGTGAAGCTGCTCATCCTCGACGAGCCCACCGCCGCCCTGAACGAGACCGACTCCCAGCACCTCCTGGACCTCATGTCCGGGCTGCGCTCCAAGGGGATCTCGTGCATCATGATCTCCCACAAGCTCAACGAGATCGAGCAGATCGCCGACTCCATCACGATCATCCGCGACGGCAAGTCGATCGAAACCCTCCATGTGAAGGAGGACGGCGTCGACGAGGACCGCATCATCCGCGGCATGGTCGGCCGCTCCCTCGAATCCCGCTTCCCGGAGCACACCCCGAAGCTGGGCGAGGTGTTCTTCGAGGTGCGCGACTGGACCGTCGGCCACCCCTCGGTCCCCGACCGGCTCGTCGCCAAGGGTTCAAACTTCTCCGTGCGCCGCGGCGAGATCGTCGGGTTCGCCGGCCTCATGGGCGCCGGACGCACCGAACTGGCGCGCTCCGTCTTCGGCCGCTCCTACGGCAACTTCAAATCCGGACAGATCTTCATCAACGGCAAGGAGGTGACGCTGAAGTCGGTGCCCCAAGCCATCGAGGCCGGCCTGGCGTACGTCACCGAGGACCGCAAGTCCCTCGGCCTGAACCTGCTCGACGACATCAAGTCGACCACCGTGTCGGCGAACCTGAAGAAGATCACCCGCAACCTCGTCGTCGATAAGGAC
The DNA here is from genome assembly GCF_054511055.1 of Arthrobacter melezitosi. Lineage (NCBI taxonomy): Bacteria > Bacillati > Actinomycetota > Actinomycetes > Micrococcales > Micrococcaceae > Arthrobacter > Arthrobacter melezitosi. The sequence goes on along the minus strand of NZ_JBTNDJ010000008.1, from coordinate 57,448 downwards.
GAGGAGTACAGGATTGCGGAGGAATACCGCAAGTCGCTGCGCACCAAGACGCCCAGCGTCAACGAGGGCGTCGCGAAGCTCTCGGGCGGGAACCAGCAGAAGGTGGTCCTGTCGAAATGGATGTTCACCGACCCCGAGCTGCTGATCCTCGATGAGCCCACCCGCGGGATCGATGTCGGTGCCAAGTTCGAGATCTACGGGATTATCCAGCGCCTCGCCTCGCAGGGCAAGGGAGTCATTGTCATCTCCTCCGAGCTTCCTGAACTGCTCGGGCTGTCCGACCGTATTTACACAATCTTTGAGGGTGCCATCACCGGTGAGATCGCCCGGGAGGACGCAAGCCAGGAATCCCTCATGAAACTGATGACCGCCAGCAAAAAAGCTGCCTGACCGAAGCCCCTAGGACGCCAACCATGAATTCCCTCAAGAAAATCTTCGGCGGAGACACCCGCCAGTTCGGGATGATCTTCGCGTTGATCGCGCTGGTTATCTTCTTCCAGTGGCAGACCGGAGGCAAGACGCTGACCTCCGGCAACATGATGAACCTCTTCAACGGCAACTCCTACATTCTGATCCTCGCGATCGGGATGGTGCTGGTCATCATCGCCGGGCACATCGACCTCTCCGTCGGTTCCGTGGCGGCCTTCGCCGGCATCGTCGTCGCGATCGCCATGCGTGACTGGGGCCTGCCGTGGTTCGGCGGGATCCTCGTCGGCCTGCTCCTGGGCGCCCTGATCGGGGCCTGGCAGGGCTTCTGGGTCGCCTACGTCGGCATACCGGCGTTCATCGTGACCCTCGCCGGCATGCTGCTCTTCCGCGGAGCCAACCAGTTCGTCGGCAAGTCCAACACGGTCCCGGTTCCCGAGGGCTTCCAGTACATCGGCTCCGGCTACCTCCCCGAGGTCGGCCCGGTCACCGGGTACAACAACCTCACCGTCCTGCTGGGCCTGCTCCTTGTCGCCTTCGTCATCTACAGCGAACTGCGCAGCCGCAAGCGCCTGGCCCGGGTCGGCGCCGAGGTGCCCGAGATGTGGATCTCCCTCGTCAAGGTGGGCCTGATCTCGGCAGCCATCCTGTACGCGACCTACCTGTTCGCCACCGGCCGCCCCGGCACCTCCTTCCCCATCCCGGGCCTGATCCTCGGCGCCCTGGTGGTCATCTTCGGCTTCATCTCCAACAAGACCATCGCCGGCCGCCACGTCTACGCCGTCGGCGGCAACCGGCACGCCGCGGAGCTCTCGGGTGTGCAGAGCAAGAAGGTCAACTTCATGGTCATGATGAACATGTCGATCCTGGCGGCCCTGGCCGGCATGATCTTCGTGGGCCGCTCGACCGCCTCCGGCCCGTTCGACGGCGTCGGCTGGGAGCTTGACGCGATCGCCGCGGTCTTCATCGGCGGCGCCGCGGTGACCGGCGGCGTCGGCACCGTCATCGGCTCGATCATCGGCGGCCTGGTGATGGCCGTACTGAACAACGGCCTGCAGCTGCTCGGCATCGGCGCCGACATGACCCAGATCATCAAGGGCCTCGTGCTCCTGGTCGCCGTCGCCTTCGATGTCTACAACAAGACCCAGGGCAAGCCCTCGATCACCGGCCTCCTGACCCGCAACTTCGGCAACAAGACCAAGCCGGACCTGCCAAGCGAGGTCCGGAGCCCGGACAGCGAGCAGTCGATCTCCACCAAGGAAGTCATCTCCAAGTCCTGACGTCCACCAAGTTTTCCACCGTCCGAAAAAAGCAAGCTAAAGAAAGAGAATGGAATGCGTAATTTCGCAAAGTCCTTTGCGGCAGTCGCTGCAATCTCGGCGCTCGCGCTGACCTCCTGCGGCCGTGAAGATCCGGGCACCGGCAACGAGGGCGGCGGCACCGGCAATGAAGCGGCCGCCGAGGGCTTCGAGGAGGGCGCCGCGATCGGCGTCGCCCTCCCGCAGAAGACCTCGGAGAACTGGGTCCTGGCCGAGCAGCTGTTCAACGACGGCCTGACCGAAGCCGGTTACGAGCCCGACGTCCAGTTCGCCAACGGCGGCGTTTCGGAGCAGCAGAACCAGATCAACTCGATGATCACCAACGGCGTCGAGGTCCTGATCGTGGGCGCCATCGACGGCGCCCAGCTGGGCAGCCAGCTGCAGCAGGCCGCCGATGCCGGCATCACCGTGATCGCGTACGACCGCCTCCTCACCAACACGGAGAACGTCGACTACTACGTGGCCTACGACAACTTCCAGGTCGGCGAGCTGCAGGGCCAGGCCCTGCTCGACGGAATGGCAGAGAAGGGCGAAGGCCCGTACAACATCGAGCTGTTCGCCGGCTCCCCCGACGACGCCAACGCCCAGGTCTTCTTCGACGGCGCGATGAGCGTCCTCCAGCCCAAGATCGACGACGGCACGCTGAACGTCGTCTCCGGCCAGACCAAGTTCAACCAGGCCGTCACCCAGGGCTGGAAGGCGGAGAACGCCCAGCGCCGCATGGATACCCTGCTCTCCGGCAACTACGACGCCGAAGAACTCCACGGCGTCCTGTCCCCCAACGACACCCTGGCCCGCGCCATCCTCACCTCGGTGAAGGCCGCCGGCAAGGAGGTCCCGGTGGTCACCGGTCAGGACTCCGAGGTTGAGTCGGTCAAGTCGATCATTGCCGGCGAGCAGTACTCGACCATCAATAAGGACACCCGCGACCTGGTGGAGCACTCCATCACCATGGTCGAGGGCCTTGCCGCCGGCGAGGAGCTCGAGGTCAACGACACCGAGTCCTACGACAACGGCGTGAAGGTCGTTCCGGCCTACCTGCTGGAGCCGCAGATCGTCACCAAGGAAAACGCTGCAGAGGCCTACGCCGACGATCCCACGCTCTCCGAGATCGTCAAGTAACCTCCCTTCAACCGGTCCGGCAACGGGTCCGGCGGGAAATCCCGGTACCGCCTCGGCGGTACCGGGATTTCTTTTTGCCCGCACCGGGCGCCGCCGCAGCCCCGGACCCGGCGGTGCCGCTGGACCGGGGGCGCTTTCGCCGACAGGATGAGGGCATGACACCTCACCAGCGCCTCGTCCAGCCTCCCTGCGCCGCGCCCGGAGCGCCCAGCCCCCTGGCGGCCACCGGCCGCCCCCTGCGGTGGGGCGTCGTGGCCACCGGCCGCATCGCCGCGAAAGTGACGGCCGACATCGCCCTGCTCGAGGACGCCGTCCTCCATGGGGTGAGCTCCCGCAGCGCCGGCAGCGCACGGGCGTTCGCGGAGCAGTTCGGCTTCGCGGCGGCCTACGGGGATGAAGGCGGCGTGCCGGGCTACCAGCAGCTCTTCGACGATCCGGCGGTCGACGTCGTCTACGTCACCACCCCGCATGCCCAGCACTTCGAGGTGGCCCGGGCCGCCCTCGCCAGCGGCAAGCACGTCCTGTGCGAGAAGCCCTTCACCGTCAACGCGGCCGAGGCGGCGGCGCTGATCGACCTGGCCGCCGCGCGCGGGGTGTTCCTGATGGAGGCCGTGTGGACGCGCTTCCTCCCCAGCATCAACCGCGCGTGGGACATCCTCGCCTCCGGGGAGCTGGGCGAGGTCCGCTGGGTGCAGGCCGACCTTGGGTTCCCCGCGGAGTTCAATCCCGCCAGCAGGCTCTGGGACCCGGCGGCCGGCGGCGGGGCACTGCTGGACCTCACCGTGTACCCCCTCACCTGGGCCCTGGGTGCGCTGGGCTTCCCGGCGTCGGTGTCCGCCTCCGGGGACCTGAACGCGGACGGCGTGGACGTCCAGAACGCCGTGACGCTCAGCTACGAGGACGGCGCCCAGGCGCAGCTGACCTCCTCCCTCGGCGCGCTGGGCCCGGCCGCCGCCACGGTGGCCGGCAGCGGCGGCTGGCTGCGCACCGGCGGCGGGCCGCTCCACAACCCCCGCGAACTCACGGTGCAGCCGCTCGACGGGGAGCTGCGCACGGAAACCTTCGACCCGGTGGGGGCCGGGTACACCTACGAGTTGCGCGAAACCACCCGCTGCATCCAGGCGGGCCTGCTCGAGAGCCCCACCATGCCGCTGGCCGACACCCTCACCACCATGCACCTGCTGGACGGGATCCGGGCGCAGCTGGGGCTGCGCTACGCCAACGACTCCGTGTAGCGCCGCCCCTGGAGCGCCCCGCGGGGAAACGGAGAAGGCCGCCCCCGCGGATGCGGGAGCGGCCTTGACCGTCAAACGGCTGCCGCGAGACCGGGCGCCCGGTCTCCCGGGCGTCCCGTCAGGCGGCGAGGGTCGCCAGGACTTCCTGGAGCTTCTGCGACGGACGCATCGCGGCGGCCACCTTGGCGACGTCGGGGTGGTAGTAGCCGGCGATGTCGACTGGGGAACCCTGCACGGCGAGGAGCTCGGCGACGATCGTCTCCTCATTTGAGGCAAGCGCCTCGGCCACCACGGAGAAGGCCTGAGCCAGTTCGCTGTCCTCGCTCTGCTGCGCGAGTTCCTGCGCCCAGTACCGCGCCAGGTAGAAGTGGCTGCCGCGGTTGTCGATCTCGCCGACCCGGCGGCTCGGCGACTTGTTCTCGAGCAGGAACGTCCCGGTGGCCCGGTCCAGGGTGTCGGCGAGGATCTGCGCGCGCGCATTTCCGGTCGACGTCGCGAGGTGCTCGAAGCTCACGGCCAGGGCGAGGAACTCGCCGAGGCTGTCCCAACGGAGGTGGTTCTCCTTCAGGAACTGCTGGACGTGCTTCGGCGCCGACCCGCCGGCGCCGGTCTCGAAGAGCCCGCCGCCGTTCATCAGGGGAACGACCGAGAGCATCTTGGCGCTGGTTCCCAGTTCGAGGATGGGGAACAGGTCGGTGAGGTAGTCGCGCAGGACGTTGCCGGAGACCGAGATGGTGTCCTCTCCCCTGCGGATCCGCTCCAGGGTGAAGGCGGTGGCCTTCTCCGGCGTCAGGATCTCGAGCTGCAGGCCCTCGGTGTCGTGCTCCCCGAGGTACTGCCGGACCTTCGCGATGAGGTTGGCGTCGTGGGCGCGGCTTTCGTCGAGCCAGAACACGGCCGGCATGCCCGACGCGCGGGCGCGCGTCACGGCGAGTTTGACCCAGTCGCGGATGGGCGCGTCCTTGGTCTGGCAGGCCCGCCAGATGTCGCCCGGCTGGACGTCGTGCTCGAGGAGGACGGTTCCCGCGCTGTCGAGGACCTGCACGGTGCCGGCCTCGGTGATCTCGAAGGTCTTGTCGTGGCTGCCGTATTCCTCGGCGGCCTGCGCCATCAGCCCGACGTTGGGGACGGTGCCCATGGTGGTGGGGTCGAAGGCGCCGTTGGCCCGGCAGTCATCGAGGACCGTCTGGTAGACGCCCGCGTAGCTGCTGTCGGGGATGACGGCGAGCGTGTCGGCTTCGGAGCCGTCGGGCCCCCACATGTGCCCGGAGCTGCGGATCATCGCCGGCATCGAGGCGTCGACGATCACGTCGCTGGGGACGTGGAGGTTGGTGATGCCCCGGTCGGAATCGACCATGGCCAGCTTCGGGCCATCGGCCATGCCCTTCTCGATGGCGGCCGTCACGCCGTCGCGCACGTCGGCGGGCAGCGCGTCGAGGCCGCTGAGGATCGAGGCGAGCCCGTTGCTCGGGCTGAGGCCGGCGGCGGCCAGCTGGTCGCCGTACGTGGCGAAGAGTTCGGGCAGGACCGCCTTCACCACGTGCCCGAAGATGATCGGGTCGGAGACCTTCATCATGGTGGCCTTCAGGTGGACCGAGAACAGCAGGTCCTCCTGTTTCGCGCGCTCAACCTGTGCCTTGAGGAACTCGTCGAGTGCGGCGGCGCGCATCACGGTGCCGTCGACGACCTCACCGGCGAGGACCGGGACGGACTCCTTGAGGACGGTGGTGCCGCCGTCGGCAGTGCGGAGCTGGATGCGGAGGGTGTCGTCGGCCTCGAGCACGACGGATTTCTCGTTCGACCGGAAATCGTCGGCGCCCATGGAGGCCACGCGGGTCTTGGACTCCGGCGTCCAGGCGCCCATGCTGTGCGGGTTCTGGCGGGCGAAGTTCTTCACCGAGGCGGGGGCCCGGCGGTCCGAGTTGCCCTCGCGCAGGACGGGGTTGACGGCGCTGCCCTTGACCTTGTCGTAGCGGGCGCGGGCTTCCTTCTCCTCTTCGGTGGAGGGGGCGTCCGGATAGTCCGGCAGCGCGTAGCCCTGGCCCTGCAGCTCGGCGATCGCGGCCTTCAGCTGCGGGATCGAGGCGCTGATGTTCGGAAGCTTGATGATGTTCGCCTCGGGGGTCTTCGCGAGCGCCCCGAGTTCGGCCAGCGAGTCCGGCACCTGCTGCTCCTCGGTGAGGCGGTCACCGAAGAGGGCGAGGATTCGGCCCGAGAGCGAGATGTCGCGGGTTTCGATGTCCACTCCGGCCGTCGAGGCGAACGCCTCGACGATCGGCAGGAACGAGTAGGTGGCCAGCATGGGCGCTTCATCGGTGTGGGTATAAATGATCTTGGCCATTGGCGTCTCCCTGAAATTCTTCGGATGCGGTGGATTCTGGGTGTTCCTCGGTTCCAACCTACCCGAGGGCCACCTCGGAGCTAGTGGAAGAAGTGCCTTGCCCCGGTGAAGTACAGCGGGACACCGGCAGCCGCCGCGGCGTCGACGACCTCGGTGTCGCGCACCGACCCGCCGGGTGAGACGACGGCGCGCACTCCGGCGTCGAGCAGGATCTGCAGGCCGTCGGCAAAGGGGAAGAACGCGTCGGAGGCGGCCACGGCGCCGCGGGCGCGTTCGGCGCCCTCGCCGGCGAGGGTGTTGGCCCGCTCCACGGCCAGCCGGCAGGAGTCGAGGCGGTTGACCTGGCCCATGCCGACGCCCACGGAGGCACCGTCGGCGGCAAGCAGGATGGCGTTGGACTTCGCCGCCCGGCAGGCGCGCCAGGCGAAGGCAAGATCGGCAAGGGTGGCCTCGTCGGCGGGTTCACCGGCGGCCAGGGTCCAGTTGGCGGGGTCGTCGCCGCCGGCCTGGAGGGTGTCGGCCTGCTGCACGAGCACCCCGCCGGAGACCTGGCGCATCTCGACCGGGTCGCGCCGGTAGTCCGCCGGAAGGGCAAGGAGGCGGATGTTCTTCTTCTGCGAGAGAATCTCGACGGCCTCGGGCGCAAACGACGGGGCGATGACCACCTCGGTGAAGATGTCCTTCACGGCCTCGGCCATGCGGGCGCTCACCTCGCGGTTGGCGGCGATCACGCCGCCGAAGGCCGACACCGGGTCGCAGGCGTGCGCCTTCGCGTGGGCGTCGGCGATGGGGTCCTCTGCGCCGGCCGCAGCGACAGCCACGCCGCAGGGGTTGGCGTGCTTGATGATCGCCACGGCGGGCTCGGCGAAGTCGAAGGCGGCCCGCAGGGCGGCGTCGGCGTCGACGAAGTTGTTGTAGCTCATCGCCTTGCCGTGCAGCTGGGTGGCCTGGGCGATCCCGGGAGCCGCCGCCTTGTCCACATACAGGGCAGCCGGCTGGTGCGGGTTCTCCCCGTAGCGCAGCACCTCCGAGCGCTCGAGGGCCTGTCCGGCGTAGGCGGGCCAGGCATCGCCGTCGGCGGTGCCGTCACCGAACTGGGCCGCGGTCCACGCGGCCACCGCGGCGTCATACGCGGCGGTGTGCGCGAAGGCGGCGGCCGCCAGGCGGCGGCGGGCGGTGAGTTCGAACCCGCCGTCCGCCGCGGCGGCCACGACGTCACCGTACCGCGCGGGGTCGACGACGACGGCGACGGAGGGGTGGTTCTTCGCGGCGGAGCGGACCATGGCGGGGCCGCCGATGTCGATCTGCTCGACGACATCGTCGGGGGCCGCCCCGGAGCGGACCGTCTCGACGAAGGGGTAGAGGTTCACCACGACCAGGTCGAAGGCCTCGACGCCGAGCTCGGCGAGCTGGGCGGTGTGCTCCTCCCTGCGGCGGTCGGCGAGGATGCCGGCGTGGATCTTCGGGTGGAGGGTCTTGACCCGCCCGTCGAGGCACTCGGGGAACCCGGTGACCTCGGAGACCTCGGTGACGGGGACTCCGGCGGCGGCGATGCGGGCCGCCGTCGAGCCGGTGGAGACGAGGTCCACCCCCGCCGCGGAGAGGCCGCGGGCGAGTTCCTCCAAACCGGTCTTGTCGTACACCGAGATCAGGGCCCGGCGGATGGGGACACGGTCAGGATGGGTGGTGCTCACGCAGATCTCCGTCATGTTGCTGTGCGGGGGGTCACTCCAATTCTATAGGCGCACCGGGCAGGGCCGAGGACCCGAAGCCCGGGCAGGAAGTCCACCCCCCAAGGGTCGGACCCCGGACGGCTCCCGCCGTCCGGGGACCGCAGCGGAACCGCCGGCGGGACACCCCGGCCACGGGCGTCGGCGGGGCGGCCTGGAACGACGGCGTAGAATCGGAACTGCGCAGATTATGGTCATCAGGACTTTAACTCGCTCTTTCTGCGTTGCAGATCACCAGGGACACAGTTTCGGTGCCCCATGCGCGGCTGTAGAGCTTCGCAGTCACCCCGCCCGTTCAGGAAGGCACAGTGAGCACCTCAATTTCGTTACCCACCGGCGACCAGGTGGTCCAGGAGCTTCCCTGGCGGTGGCGCGTGCAGGGGAAGATCTTCCTCATCGGCGGCCTCGGCTTCATGTTCGACGCGTGGGACGTCACCCTCAACGGCTACCTCATCCCCCTGCTCTCCGCGGACTGGGGCCTGACCCCGGGCCAGGCGGCCTGGGTGGGCACCTCGAACCTGATCGGCATGGCCCTCGGGGCGTTCACCTGGGGCTCCATCGCCGACCTCATCGGCCGGCGGACGGCGTTCACCGCGACCCTGCTGATCTTCTCCATCTTCACGGTGCTCGGCGCCTTCTCCCCCGACATCGTGTGGTTCTCCATCTTCCGCTTCGCCGCCGGGTTCGGCCTCGGCGGCTGCATCCCGGTCGACTACGCCCTCGTCGGTGAATTCACCCCCCGCAAACACCGGGGCCGGGTGCTCACCGCCATGGACGCCTGGTGGCCGATCGGAGCCTTCCTCTGCGGGGTCGTTACCACGCTGCTCGTGGCCAGCTTCGGCGACTGGCGGTACGCCATGCTCGTGATGGTCCTGCCCGCCCTGCTGGTGTTCTGGGTGCGCCGCTCGGTCCCCGAATCCCCGCTGTACCTGGTGCAGAAGGGGCGGCGTGAGGAGGCCCGGAAGGTCATCGACTCCCTCATCGAGCGCACCGGCGGCGGGACGACCGAATGGCGCCTGCCCGAACCGGGCACGGCGGCGAAGCTGACCCTGGGCGGCCTCACCGGCCAGTTCTCCGGCATCTGGCGCTACAACTGGCGGCTGACCCTGACCGCGTGGTCGCTGTTCCTGACCATCCTGCTCGTGTACTACGGGGCGCTGACCTGGATGCCGAAGATCCTCATCGAGGCCGGGTACAAGCAGTCGGTCGCGTTCATCACCACGGCGGGTATGACCGGCATTGGACTGTTCGGCGTGATCGCCGCGGCCCTGCTGGTGGAGCGCGTCGGCCGCAAGTGGATCCTCGGGATCACCGGCCCGCTCTCGGCCGCCGTCCTCGTCATTTTCGCGCTCACCGTCGATGCACCCCTGGTGGCGACCCTGTGGCTCCTGGCCTTCGGGTTCCTGATCCAGGTCGCCATCCCGGTGCTCTACACCTACGTGTCGGAGCTCTACCCCACGGACCTGCGTGCGTCCGGCTTCGGCTGGGCCTCCACGGTCTCCCGCGTCGGGGCCGGGCTCGTGCCGCTGATCTTCGGGTCGCTGCTCTGGCCCTACCTCGGCCTGCCGTTGACCTTCGCGCTCACCGGCGCCCTGGTGCTCGTCGCGGTGCTCTGGATGGCGCGGAACGCCCCGGAGACCCGGGGCGCCGAGCTGCACTGAGCCGAGCTGCCCTGGGCCGGTCCGCCCGGACCGAATAAACCCGCGGGCCAAATGAAAGCCGGGGGCCTCCCGGCCCCCGGGCGTTCCGGCGCCGGGAGGCTACTCCGGCAGTTCGGCCTCCGGGGTTTCCTCGAGCGAGGTGATCTTCCAGGCCCCTTCGGCGTACTTCACGGCGGCGGTGTAGACCGTCCCGTCCGGGGTGAAGGGCCGGTGCTCAAGGACCTTCCCGTCGGCTCCGAAGGACGTGTACTCCCCCGGGTTGACCGGCAGAAGCGCGGTCACCTCGGCGGCGCCCTCAGGGGAGGTGACGAGGATGTTCTTCACCTTGGGCTGCCCGCCGAGGATCCACCCGCCGTCCTCGTACACCTCCGCGATGCGCCCGGCCCGGTCGGCCTCGGCGGCCGCGCCGTCGAGGTGTTCGAGGAGCACGCCCGTGTCCCCGGTCTGGAGGGCGTAGGCGGTGAGGTCGAAGTAGTGGAACAGGAAGGCCCGGGCGCCCTCGGCGGAGTTCTCCGTGGCGAGTTCATTGGATTCGGGCTGGCGGATGTTCGACGCCGGCGCGCTCGAGCTGGCGGGCGACGGCGCCGCGGACTCCGGCCCGGCGGCCGGCCCGGCTGCGGCGCCGCAGCCGCTCACGGCGAGGAGGGTGGCGGCGAGGACCGCGGTTCGAAGGAGGCTCATGGTGGATCCCAACCTGGAAGAACGGGGCACCCGCGCGCCCCGGGGCCTCGGATCGGCCCGGTCCACACTATCGGTGGCTTCGGGCAACAAGTGAGGAAGTCGGCCGGGATGTGACGGAGATCGCGCCGGAGCCGTGGGGCAGAGCTGGTTCAGAGCTGGGTCAGAGCCACTTCCGGCGGCGGAAGGCCCAGTAGAGGCCGGCGCCCATGGCGACCATCAGCAGCAGCGCGAAGGGGTAGCCAAGGGTCCAGTGCAGTTCCGGAATCACGTCGAAGTTCATCCCGTAGATCGAGGCGACGAGGGTCGGGGCAAAGAGGATCGCGGCCCAGGAGGAGATCCGCTTGACCTCCTCGTTCTGCGTCAGCGAGGTCTCGGTCAGCCGGGTCATCTCCTCGTTCTGCCGCTGCGCCACCAGGGTGGAGTGGACAGCCAGCAGGCTCTGCAGCAGGCTGCGGAACGTGTTGACCCGCTCCACGATGCGCAGCACGTGGTCGAGCACGTCGCGCAGCCGCCGGGCGAGCTCCCCCTCGCCCCGGAAGTCGCCCGAGCCGCGCTGCAGCGACTCGATGATGGTCTGGAGCGGCTGGGTGGCGCGCTGGAACTCGATGACCTCCCGGTGGAGCTCGTAGATCCGGCGTGAGACATCGGGGTCGCCGCCGAAGAGCTCGTTCTCGATCTCGTCGATGTCGTTTTCGAGCCCGTTCACCACCGGCAGGTACTCGTCGACCACCTCGTCGAGGATGGCGTAGAGGACCGCCTGCGGGCCCATCGCGAGCAGCTCGGGGCTGGCCTCCATCCGGTCCCGCACCGCGCCCAGGTCCGGCGACTCGGCGTGCCGGACGGTGACGACGAAGTCGGAGCCCGCGAAGACGTGGAGCTCGCCGAACTCCACCTTCTCCTCCCGGTCGAGGTAGCGGGCCGGGCGCAGCACCACGAAGAGGGTCTCGCCGTAGCGCTCGAGCTTCGCGCGCTGGTGGCCGTTGGCGGCGTCCTCGACGGCCAGTTCGTGCAGCCCGAACTCCTCGGCGACGGCCTGGATCTCGGCGCGGTCGGGGCGGTACAGGCCGATCCAGCCCATGCCGGCGGTCTCGCGCATCGCCTCGAAAGTCGAGTCGAGATTGCCCGGCTCGATCCTCCGCCTGCCGTTGACGTAGACGGCATTCGCGACAAGCGCGTTCACCGTGTGCTCCCCAGCGTCCGGAGGGTCTCGATCAGGAGCCGGCGCTCTTCGACCTTGATGCGTTCGTGCAGGCTCTCCTCGGTGTCGCCGGGCAGCACGGCCACCGGAGCCTGGGCGAGGATCGGACCAGTGTCCACGCCGGCGTCGGCGACCATCACGGTGCACCCGGTGACCTTGACGCCGTAGGCGAGCGCGTCGCGGACCCCATGGGCGCCGGGGAAGCTCGGCAGCAGCGCGGGGTGCGTGTTGAGGTAGCGGTTGGGGAAGCGGTCCAGGAAGCCCTGGTCGACGATCCTCATGAAGCCCGAGGACACCACGTAGTCGGGCTCGTAGGAGGCGACCGCCGCGCCGAGCGCGTCGTTCCATTCGGAGCGGTCCGGATAGGCGGCGAAGTCGACGACGAAGGTGGGGATCCCGGCCCGGGCCGCCCGTTCGACGCCGAACGTGCCCGGCCGGTCGGCGCCGACGGCGGCGATTTCGGCGTCGAGGCCGCCGGAGGCGACCGCGTCGATGACGGCCTGGAGATTGGACCCCGTGCCGGAGACCAGGAGAACGATGCGCATTGCTCCACTGTAGGGCGCGCGGTCGGCTCGGCGTAAACCGCAGCGGCTAGGGTTGAACCATGAACCAGCGGTCCGCACCTCCATCGAATGGCCCGTCGAAAGGCCCCTCCAACGGCCCGCACCGCGCCGTCTCCGGCCGGACCGCCCCGGGAGCGGATCCCGCCCCGGATGAGCGCGCCCGGGTCCTCTCCCAGTGGTTCCTGGTCACCCTCGTCACGGCGGTGGTCACGAGTTCGCTGGATCTGCCGTTCAAGGTGCTGGGCCTGGTGTTCAGCACTGCGGCGTTCGTCCTGGGCATCCTGGCCCTGGTGCGCGCCGTGCGGAGCAGGCTGGGCGGGTTCGTCCGCCTCACCGCCGCGGTGGGCGTGGGCATTGCCGGCTTCCTCGCCCTTTCGACGGCACTGCTGATTGCCCTGTGGCCGGTGACCGAGAACTACGAGGACTGCATCGACACCGCCCTGACCCTTGAGGCCGAGCGGGAGTGCCAGGACCGGCTGCTGACCCTCGACGGGCTGCTCCCGGGCTGAGTCAGGCGTCCCGCCGCTGCGGTTCCCGCTCCAGCAGGGGCGCCACCGCATAGCCGAGCACCGCGCCGAGCCCGACCTCGGCGCCGAGCCACAGGGCGACCGCAAGCGGGTCCGGGCCGAGGTCGGTCAGCCGGCCGATGCCCAGGGACGCCCTCGACAGCAGGGCCAGGGCAGCTCCGCCCAGGCCGGCCAGCAGGCCCACGAAAAGCCCGAGGCACACCGTCGAGACAATCGAGGTGAGCCAGCGGGCCGAAGTCTTAAGGCTCAGCCACTCGTCGAAGTGGTTCTCGCCCTCCCGGAAGAACCACCACCCGGCGAGCAGGCCGGCCACCACGGGCAGGGCCAGCGCGGCGAGGCCGTACTCGGGGGCCCCGGCCGGCAGCGCCCCGAGCACGGGCACCGCGGGCAGGGGGCCCACGGTGCTGGCCAGGGGCGTGAGTGAACTGCCGGCGCCGAGCGCGAACCCGGCCCCGGACGCCCAGGCGAGGGTCCACAGCACGAGGTTGGGCAGCAGGCCCAGCTGCCCGAGGGTCAGGGCCGTCGACCCGGCGATCCCGGCCTCGAGGCGTTCGTAGACGGTGATGACGTCGGCCCAGTGCAGCACCACCGCGGCGGCGAAGAGGACCGCCGACAGGCCGGTGGCGGCCACCACGCCGAGGAAGGCCGAGCGCACCACGGACCACGCGTAGGAGCCGGCCCACCGCGAGTGCTGGCTCGTCCGCGCGATCCACGAGGCGAGGTCGACGCCGATCAGGCGGCTCCACGCGCCGGCCTCCCGGTAGGCGCCGGTGACGATCCCGAGCCCGGCCGAGACGGGCGGGATCAGGGCACCGGCCACCAACGGGACGGTGACCTCGGCATTCGTGGAGAAGTAGGCGGCGGCGGCCCCCACCAGGGCGTAGATGCCAAGCGCCCCGAGGACCGCCTGCCACAGCTGGTCGGTGTAGGAGGCCCGGGCCAGGCGCCGTCCGGCCCGCCACGCGAGCAGGAACGGTACGAGCACCAGGCCGAGGGGCACGGCGTGCAGCAGGCCCGACGTCGTCCCGGCGATCACGGTGCCCGGCGGGAAGGTGAGCACCAGCGGCACCCCGTGCATGACCAGCCAGGCGTGGCCCGCCGACTGCGCCGCGGAGGCGGCATCCCGGTCGGCGAATCCCCCGGTCAGCCACACGGCGGCGATGGGGATGAGGACGAGGGCCGCGGAGATCAGGGCGGCCTGGCCGAGCTCGAACACCCCCTGCAGCCACAGGGGCATGGGAGGGGCGGTCGGTCTCCGGCGTGGAAGTTTCATCCCTTCAATGGTGCCACCGGCTCCGGGGTGGGCCGTCCACCGACGCGGCCGGGGCGCGGATGCGGGCTAGGCGAGCAGGTCGGCCAGGCCCTTGGCAGTGGCCAGCCCGGCCCCGAGGAAGGCGATGACGACGACGCCGATCCGGGCGTGGTCGTCCCGGATGAAGCGCCCGAGCTTCTCCCCGGCGAAGATGCCGCCGACGATAGTGATCCCGATGGCTCCCCACATCCAGGGGGCCAGGGCCGGGGCCTGGGCCGGGTCGAGGAAGAGCTTCACCGCGAGGGTCACGAGCCCGATGATGACGAAGAAGGGCTGGAGGGTCGCGGCGAAGGGCCGCTGCGGCCACCGCGCCAGGACGGCGTAGGCGCTGACCGCCGGTCCGCCCACCCCGGCCATCGAGTTGGTCAGCCCTGCGCCGAATCCGGCCAGCGCCTTGGGCACATTGCCGCGGACCACCACGTCGGAGCGCTGGAGGACCAGCGACACCGACAGCGCGACGAGCACGACGCCGCCCACGGTCACCGCCAGCGGTGCCGCCGGCGCGGCGACGGCGATGAGCGAGCCGGGGATCGAGCCGAAAAAGGAGGGAACGGTGAGCCAGCGGAACATGCTCCAGTCGATGTCGCGCCACACCCGTCCGACGATGATCGCCGAGGACACCACCCCGCAGATGTTCACCAGCAGCACCCCTTCGTGGGGGCCAAGGATCAGCACGAGGAACGGGGCGATCAGCAGGGCGAAGCCGAGACCGGCGATGCGCTGGGCCACGGCTCCTGCGAAGATCGCGCCGAGCACTATCGAGAAAATCCCAAGGGTCACCCTCCCCACAGTACGCAGGGAGGTGTTCCAACCGGTGCGCGCGCGCTGCCCGGGGGTACGCTGAGTGCATGACGTTGCTCACCACCGCCCTCGATACGGCGGACTGGCGGAAATCGGTTTTCAGCCTGTACGGGCAGGTGCGCCGCAGGACGGTCGAGGACTCTCCGGAGGCGGCCCACGCCCTGTGGCGGGCCGGCCGGAACCACCTCCTGGGCACCCACCCGGCCTCGCCCCTGGACGCCGCCGCGAAGGAGCGGTTCTCGGGGGTCGCCATGGCCGACTACGACCCGTCCTACCGGTTCGAGGCCGCCGTGAACGACGAGGGGGCCGGCGAGGTCCGCGACGTCGAGACGGGCACCGACGGCACGGTTCCCTTCCAACGCCTGGGCAGCGTGGTGCTGCCGGGCCTGGGCCAGCTCGCGCTGTGGCGGCTGAAGTCGTACGGCGGCGGGATCTTCCTTCCGCTGCGCGACACAACCGCCGGACGCGACGGCGGAACCTACGGGGCCGGCCGGTACCTGCTCGACACCATCAAGGGCGCCCACCTGGGCGAGGGCCGCCAGCCCGGCAGCCTCGTGATCGACCTCAACTTCTCCTACAACCCCTCGTGCGCCTACGACGAGGCGTGGGCGTGCCCGCTGCCGGGACCGGAGAACCGGCTCGACGCCGACGTTCCCGTCGGAGAGCTCTACCGCACGTACTAACGCGCTCCGCGCCCGGGCACCGGTCCGGACCTGTGCCTTCAGGAGCAGCCCCCGCAGGCCCTATCATGGGAGTTTCGACACCCAACCGCGCGGAGGCAACGATTACGGACACGGCTGCACAACACGACATCTATTTCGGCGCTCCCGAACCGGAGAACGAAGCTGAGATTCTCGAGTCCGCCTCCCGTGCGGCAGTCGCCCGATTCACTGACCGCTCCGACATCACCACCGTCAAGCGGCGCTTCACCCTGATCAACTCCGACCGCACCCCGCACGAGGCCATGGTCGAGGACCTGCTGTTCATCCGTGCCGCCCTCGATGCCGCCGGCATCCAGTTCCTGCTGGTGCGCGGCAATGACGAACGCCCCGTCATCGCCATCGACGTCAAGGACCAGGAGCGGCTGCGCGCGGCCCTGGTGGAGGCGTGCCGCAACGAACCCTTTTATTCACGCACCGTTGACACCAAGCGCCGCACCACCCTGCTGGTCGCGGACGGGTCCCTGTCGCACAGCCGCAAGGCCCGCATCTACCGGCTGTTCCGCCCCCGCATCGAACCGATCGGCGGGCTGGCCTACGGGCCCTCCGCCGGCGTGCAGATCGAACTGTGGACACTTCACGCCGACAACATCGAACTCCCGGTGGAGAACTCGCTGACCCGCCGCACGGTGCCTGCGGCCGAGGCGGTGCGCGGTTCCGTTGAGCGCCACGGCCTGAAGTGGCCCACCATCGACAATATGTTCGCCGACCACGCCTCGGACATCGGCTTCGACATCGACCTCGTCTTCTCCTGGGTCGACGGCAGCAGCCCGGAGTTCCAGGCGGCGCGCGCCGCGCGGATGAAGGGTGCCGTCGTCGGTGAAGGCGACGATCACGAGGCGCGCTTCCGCCAGATCGACGAACTGAAGTACGCGCTGCGGTCGGTGTACATGTTCGCCCCCTGGGTGCGCCGGGTCTTCATCGCCACCGATTCGGCGCGCCCCGAATGGCTTGCCGAGCACCCCTCGGTGACCCTCGTGCGCGCCGAGGAGCACTTCCTCGACCCGTCGGTGCTGCCGACCCACAATTCGCAGGCCGTCGAGGCCCAGCTCCAGCACATTCCGGGCCTGGCGGAGCACTTCCTGTACTCCAACGACGACATGTTCTTCGGCCGCCCCGTGGCACCCGACATGTTCTTCTCCCCCGGGGGCATCACCAAGTTCATCGAGGCCGACACCCGGATCGGCCTGGGCGAGAACGACGCCGAACGCAGCGGCTTCGAGAACGCGGCGCGCGTTAACCGCCGGCTGCTGCACGAGCGGTTCGGCAGGATCACCACCCGGCACCTCGAGCACACCGCGGCTCCGCTGCGCAGGAGCGTGCTGCTGGAGATGGAGCAGGAGTTCGCCGCGGAGTTCAAGGCGACCGCCGCCTCGACCTTCCGGGCCAAGGACAATATCTCGGTCACCAACTCGCTCTACCACTACTACTCGCTGCTGACGGGGCGGGCGGTCACCCAGGAGCTGGCGCGGGTGAAGTACGTCGACACCACGGCGCGGTCGGGGCTGAAGATCCTCAACAAGATGCTCGACAAGCGCAGCTTCGACTTCTTCTGCCTCAATGACGGCAGCTTCCCCGAGGTGCCCGCCGACGAACGAGCCCGGCTCGTCACGGAGTTCCTCGAGAAGTACTTCCCCGTCAAGGCCCCCTGGGAGAAGTAGCCACCGGCTCCCGGGTGCGTGCCAGACTGGCTCCATGCAGACGTTCCTGCCGTACCCGGACTTCGCCGCCAGCGCCGCCGTCCTCGACCAGGCACGGCTCGGCAAGCAGCGCGTCGAGACGCTGCAGGCGCTGCGCGCCCTGGTCATCCCGGACTACGGGTGGCGCCGGCATCCGGCGATCCGCATGTGGATGGGGTACGTGCCGGCACTGAGCGTGTACGGCCTGGCGATGGTCCGGGAGTGGGTCTCGCGCGGGCACGCCGACACGACCGGCCCGCTGATCCGGGAGTTCGCCCCGGACGCCGAGCCGGACGCCGTCGCCCTGCCGCCGTGGCTCGGCGACCCCGGAGTACACCTGAGCCACCAGTCGAACCTGATCCAGAAGGCACCGGAAATCTACCGGGACCGCTTCCCCGGCGTGCCGGAGGACCTGCCCTACCTGTGGCCGGAGCCCGAACGCGAGATCCTGCCCAGCGAGCCCGCCGACGGCCGGGTGTGGATCTGGCGGACCGATGCCGGCCCCGACGCCGTGTCCGTCGGGGAGCCCCGCGCGGCCCTGCGGATGCCGCTGGAGGCGCCCGGCGGCAGGCCCGCCCCGAAGTGGGACCGCCAGCTGGCGGTCTTCGAGCACGGCATCGCCGACGGCGACACCGTCGTGCTGGCCGGACCGGACCCGGAGCGGTTCAGCACCGGCACCGCGGGGCCGGTGCTGCTGGCGGAGGATGCCCTCATCCGCGGCGTCGCCCTGGACGGGTGGGTGGGCCGCGGCGGCTTCGACCGGCCGGCCCTGCTGCAGGATCCGCGCACCCTGTTCTGCGTGCCGCGGCCTCCGGCGCTGGCCCCGGGACCGGGCGGGGAGCCCGGGCGCGCCCGCTAGACCCCGGTGAACTGGCGGGCCGGAGCCGCCTCGGCGATCCGAACCCCCGCCGCCTCGAGGCGCCGCCGGGTCTCGGCGCGGGGAACCGTCTCCCCCACCGCCGCGTACTGCCCGGCCGGCACCACCGAGTGCACGATCGTGTCCTCGTAGACGTGGACCATATTGTAGGACTGGGCGCCGTCGCGGCCCCGGGTTCCCCCGCCGTCGTACTGCAGGTCCTGGGTGTAGCAGGTGGCCGAGGCGACCGAGACGGGCACCCCGGCGAAGGTCGCTGTCGTCGAGTAGTGGAGGTGCCCGGCGATGACGGCCCGGATGTCGGAGCCGCGCACGACGTCGGCGAGCTGGCGCTGGCCGCGCAGCTCGACCAGGACGGCGAGGTCCTGGACGCTGGGCACCGGCGGGTGGTGCAGGGCGAGGATCGTCCCGTGCGGTGCCGGAGTGAGCAGTTCGTTGGCCAGCCACATCAGCTGGCTCCGGCTGAGCGCGCCGTGGTGGTGGCCCGGCACCGTCGAGTCGAGGGTGATGATCCGCAGCCCGTCGAGGTCGTAGGAACAGTCCACGGGAGCGGTCCCGGGGGCTTCGTCGAGCAGGCCCGAGCGGAAGGCCGCCCGGTCGTCGTGGTTGCCCATCGCCCACACCACCCGGGCCCCGAGGCGCTCGGCGGCCGGATCCACGATGGCGCGCAGCTTCGCGTAGGCGCCGGGTTCGCCCTTGTCGGCGAGGTCGCCCGTGAACACGATGGCGTCGGGGCGGGCACCCGAGGCGGAGATGTCAGCGAAGATCCGGCGCAGCCTCTCTTCGCTGTCCACCGCCCCGTAGAGGGGTCCCGGACCGCCCACCAGGTGGGTGTCGCTCAGATGCAGGATGAAATGCTGCGGCCTCGCATGTTCGGCCGTCCGGTACTCCATGGCAACCTTCTTGGTAGTTGACTGCGTCGTACAACCCAATTGCCTTCCATCAAAGCAGAGCCCGGCCGTCCATGAAGTGAATTCGGCGCGGCAAGTCGGAAAAGTTAAAGTGCGCCCGACCTGCGCCCCGGTTCGGCCCCTCCCCCGTTCAGCCCTTCCCCGGCTCGGAGATGAAGCCCTTCTCGACCATGAAGTCGAAGGCGACATCGGCCGGTTCCTGCCCCTTCACGTCCACCAGCAGGTTCATCCGCCGCAGCTCCTCGTCGGTGAGCTCCTTGGCGACCTGCGCGAACACGTCTTCAAGGCCGGGGTGCCGCTCGAGGACCTCGGTGCTGAAGACGGGGGCCGCGTTGTAGGCGGGGAAGAAGTTGAGGTCGTCCTCCAGGATGGTGAGGTCGAGTGCGTCGATGCGGCCATCGGTCGAGAACACCTCGCCGAAGTTGCAGTCGCCGCTGTCGGTTGCCGAGTACACGGCCCCGGTGTCGTAGACCCCGATGTTCGCATCCGGCACGCCGTCGGGAGCGCCGCGGGTCAGGCCGTAGTGCTCGAGCATGGGGTTCAGCCCGTCGGTGCGCGAGTTGAACTCAGACTCGACGCAGAAGGTGCGCTCGGAGACGGGCAGTTCGGCGATCTGCGAGAGCTTCGTGATGCCGCCGAGTTCCTTGGCGGCCTCGGAGCGCACCGCGAGCGCGTAGGTGTTGTTCAGCGGAGCCGGCCGCCCCCAGGAGAGGGAGTTGGCGAGGTCGGCGTCATGGACCGCCTGCCACTGTTCCTCCTTGTCGGGAATGCCGGCCGGCTGGTTGAGGAAGGTCAGCCACGCGGTGCCCGTGTATTCGATCGTCAGGTCGGCGTCTCCGGAGACGAGCAGTTCGCGCACGGGCTGGCTGCCGGGCACATTGGTGAGGTCGGTGACCTCGAAGCCCGCCGCGGAGGCCGCGAGCACCGCGATCTTCCCCAGAATCAGTTGCTCGGTGAAGTTCTTTGAGGTGACGGTCAGCGGCGCCCCTTCGGCGCCCTCGAGGGCCCGAATCGAGCCGGAGCCCGCTTCGGGGACGTAGGAGGTGGCGGGCTGCAGGCCGCAGCCGGCCAGCAGCACCGCCGAGGCGGCGAGGAGTGCGGGCAGCCTTCCCCGCCGTCCGGCGGGGACGGGAAGGTTCTGCGGGGTCATTGTCAGAGTCCTTTCGGGCGGGCCACGTGCTCCACGACGCGGCCGGCCCAGTCGACGAGCAGGGCAAGGAGCGCCACGATCACCGAACCCGCCACGAGTACGCGCGGCAGGTTGAGGTTGACGCCGGTGGTGATGAGGATCCCGAGGCCGCCGCCGTTGACGAAGGTGGCGAGGGCTGCCGTGCCGACGAGGAGGACCAGTGCCGTGCGGATGCCCGCGAGCATGATGGGGACGGCAAGGGGAAGCTCGACCCGCAGCAGCACGGCGAGGGCGCTCATGCCCATCCCCCGGCCGGCCTCCACCAGCCGCTGGTCGACCTGGTTCAGGCCGACCATGGTGTTGCGCAGCACCGGCAGGGCGGCGTAGAGCACCAGCGCGGCGACGGCGGCCCAGAAGCCGAAGCCGAGCCAGAACGCCAGGAGCACCACGAGCCCGACGGCCGGGGCCGCCTGGCCGAAGTTGGCCAGGGCCAGCACCGGAGTGTTGAACCGGCGCATGCCGCTGCGGGTCAGGAGGATGCCCAGCGGGATGGCGACCAGCAGCACGATCAGGGCCGAGAGTCCGGCCAGGGCCAGGTGCTCCCGGGTGTACCCGGCGAGGGATGACGGGCTCAGGGTCGTGCGTTCGGCGCCGGTCAGGTCGGCCATGGCCAGCCAGAGGGCCAGGACGACGCCGGCCAGGACGATCCCGGCGAGCTGAAGCAGCAGCGGACGCCACGACAGCGGCGCGGCGTCGGCCCGGATGGCCGCTTCCTGCCCGGCCGGGACCCCGGTCGATGTCGACTCACTCACCGGAGCCTCCCGGTCCGGCCAGTCCTACCGCCGCCTGCCCGGGGGCGCCGGTGGCCTGCACCGCCTCGAGCGTGCCGGTGTTCACTCCGACCGGGCGGCCCTTGGCGTGGGCAGTGCGGGCGTGCCGGTGGGCCCGTCCGATGGCGTCCATGACGGTGTCGACGTCGATCACGCCGCGGAACGAGTCGCGCGGACCGGTGACCAGCGCCGCCCCCACGCTCGAGACGAGCATCGTATCGAGCGCGTCGTTGAGGGTGGCCCGGTCGCCCACCACGGGCAGCCGGGGGTCGCGCGCGGCGCCGACCCGCTCGAGCCGGCTCAGCTGCCGGCGCGAGAGCCACTGCAGCGGGCGGTTCCGGGCATCGACGATGACCGCATGGTTGTGGTCAACGGCGTCCATGCGCGAGAGCACATCGGTGGCGAGGTCCCCGGGGCGGGCCACGACCGCGTCCGCCAGGTCGACCTCGTTGACGCGGGTCAGGGTCAGCTGCTTGAGGCCCGCACCCGAGCCGATGAAGTTCTCGACGAACTCGTTGGCGGGTTCGGCGAGGATCCGTTCGGGGGTGTCGTACTGGACCAGCTGGGCGCCTTCGTCGAAGATCGCGATCCAGTCGCCGAGCTTCACCGCCTCGTCGAAGTCGTGGGTGACGCAGACGATCGTCTTCTGCAGCTCGCCCTGGATGTTGAGCAGTTCGTCCTGGAGGCGCTGGCGCGTGATGGGGTCCACCGCTCCGAACGGTTCGTCCATGAGCAGCACGGGCGGATCGGCGGCAAGGGCGCGGGCCACCCCGACGCGCTGCTGCTGCCCGCCGGAGAGTTCGCGGGGGAACCGGTCCCGGTAGCGGTCCGGGTCGAGGGAGACGAGTTCGAGCAGTTCATCGACGCGCTCGGCGATGCGCTCCTTGCTCCAGCCGAGCATCTTGGGCACGAGGCCGATGTTGGCGGCGACGCTCATGTGGGGGAACAGTCCCCCGGCCTGGATGACGTATCCGATGCGCCGGCGCAGGGAGTCCCCGTCGATCCGGGTGACGTCGTCGCCGTCGAGGACGATCCTGCCCTCGGAGGGCTCGATCAGCCGGTTGATCATCTTCAGGGTCGTGGTCTTGCCGCAGCCCGAGGGACCGACGAACATCACGATCTTCCCCGCCGGGATCTCCAGGGTGAGACCGTCCACCGCGGGCTTCGCCTGGCCGGGATAGCGCTTGGTGACGGTGTCCAGGAGGATGCTGGCACCGGTGATCGGGGGCGCCGCAGCTCCGGCGGCCGGGGAGGAGGAAAGGGTTTCAGACACGGATACCTCGCGGGGTTGTAAGCCGGCCCAGGCCGACGAGAAGCAGGTCAAGGACAAAGGCAAGAACGATGACGCAGAAGACGCCGGTGGCGACCGACTCGAACGAGTTCGCACCGCCGAGGCGGGAGAGCCCGGAGAAGATCAGGCCGCCGAGTCCGGGGCCGAGCGCGTAGGCGGTGATCGCGGCGATTCCCATCACCATCTGCGCCGAGACGCGGATCCCGGTGAGGATGACCGGCCACGCCATGGGGAGCTCGATCCGGAGCAGCGTGCGGAACCGGCCCATGCCGATGCCGCGTGCCGCCTCAACGAGGGACTGGTCGATGCCGGTGAGGCCGACGATGGCGTTGCGCAGGATCGGCAGCGCGGCGTAGAACGCTACGACGATCACCGCAGGGGCCACGCCGAACCCGAGGGGGGCGATCAGCAGACCGATCAGGGCGAACGCCGGAACCGTCAGCCCGACCGCCGAGACGCCGTTGGCCAGGGCCGAGAGCGTGGCGTTTCGGTACACGAGCACCGCGAGGACGACGGCGGCCACCGCCGCGAGCAGCAGGCACTGCACCACGAGGGAGAAGTGCTGCCAGCTCGAGAAGAGGACCGAGTCGATCCTTTCGACGAGAAAATCGATCACATTCATACCCTTTTCACCTTGGGAGAACTGCCCGCAGCGGGAAACTTCGGGCGAAAACCAGGCCGCTTTATCGGTGAACGGCGGCCTCTACCTTAGGCAGACTTCCGCGAAGTTGCCATTTCACCAGCCGTCCCAGGGGCCCCTCCAGTCATCGCCGGCGCTCCTCCGCAGCGGTCCGCGCCGGGCCCCGGCGTCACCTTCGGCGGTATGCTGGATTCGCCTTCCGGACCCCCGTAGGCTCGTTCCAGCCCGTGGCTCCGTTGCGGGTTTCAGCAGTCGATCCGTGGCTGGATTCCGCGGAGATTTCACCGAAAGTAGGACCAATCCCATGGTTATTAAACTGAGCCATATCCCGCCGCGGGCGGCCACCGGCGCCTTCATCCTGAATGCCGGGATCGGCAAGCGCGGACTCGATGAGGAAAGCGCCGCGTACATGCAGCAGATGGCCGCCGGGGTCTTCCCGCAGGTCGGCCAGCTCGACCCGGAGAAGTTCGGCAAGATCCTCTCGGCAGTGGAGATCGGCCTGGGCAGCCTCCTGCTCGTCCCGTTCGTCCCGAGCCGGCTCGCGGGCCTGGCCCTGGCAGGCTTTTCCGGGGGGCTTCTTGCGATGTACCTCAAGACGGAGGGCATGACCGAGAAGGACGGGGTGCGCCCGACCCAGGCCGGAACCCCTGTCGCCAAGGATGTCTGGATGCTCGGCATCGCCCTGGGCCTGATCCTCGACCCGCCGAACAAGCGGAAGTAGAAGCCCGCCCGCCGGTCCGGCGCACACGACAAGCCTGCTGACAGTAAGCCGCCTTAGGTGATTTTGGGAGAAGTGTTTATGCTGACTTCACACGTTGATCCCGCGTCGACCGGAGGCTGAATACCCATTCCCTCGAGCGATCCGGGACGTTCGAAGCAAAGGGGCGGGTATGAACACTCGAAAGTCACTGGCTATTGCGGCAGCCCTCGGGTTGACACTCTCGGCGTGCGCCACCGGTACGGGCGGCTCCAAGACCTCCGGCGAGAGCCAGTTCGACCCTGAGGCGGAGATCTCGGGGGAACTGAACATCATGGGCTTCGGCGCGACCGACGAGATCGGCGAAACGCGGGTGAAGTCGGCCGAGGAAAAGCTCGACGGCGTCGAGGTGAGCCTGGTCGAGGGCGACCTGGACATCCAGCAGTTCCTCTCCGCCGTCGCCTCCGGCGAACCGCCGGCCCTCATCTACGCCAACCGCAACCAGCTCGGGACCTTCGCCTCCCGCGGAGCGATCATGCCCCTGAACGAGTGCATCGACTCCCACGGCGTCCAGGTCGACCACTTTCGGGCGGCGGCGATGAACCAGGTGACCTTCGAGGGCGATATCTACGGCGTCCCCGAGTTCAACCAGGTGCAGATCGTCATGGGCAACGCCTCACTGCTCGAGGAGCAGGGCCTCAGTGTCGAGGACATCGACGGCTCCGACTGGGACGGGATCCGCAAGGCAGCCGACACCGTGGCCAAGAACGAGGGCAAGCTGAGCGTGATCGGTTATGACACCAAACTGCCGGAGTTCCTCCCCATCTGGGCCAAGGCCAACGGCGCCGACATCCTCTCCGGGGATGGGCGCACGGCGAAGCTGAACGACCCCGCCGTCGTGGAGGCCCTCGAGTTCGCCGCCGAAATCTACGAAAAGCAGGGCGGGTTCAGCGCCGTCAAGGCCTTCCGCGACTCGGCCGACTTCTTCGGCGAGGGGAACCAGTTCGCGTCGAACACGCTCGGGGCCATGCCCATGGAGCAGTGGTACGTGAACATCCTCAACGATGTCTCACCGGACGCTCCGATGGCCTTCACCACCCTCAAGGACACCTCGGGCAAGACGATGAGCTACTCGAGCGGCTCGGCCTGGGCCATTCCGAAGGGAAGCTCCAACCCCGAGGCCGCCTGCCGCTTCATCGAGCACATGACCAAGGTGGACACCTGGATGGAGGCCGCCTCAGCACGCGCCGAGATCCGCACGGAGGAGGGCAAGCCGTTCACGGGCCTCTTCACCGGCAACCAGGCCGCGGACGAGCGCATCAGGACGGAGTTCGTCAAGGTCGGCTCGGACCCCAAGTGGGACGCGGCGATCGAGGCCTCCTATGAAGCCAACGACGCCTCCTTCGCCCTGCCGGCAAGCCCCGCGGACGCCGAATTCGAGACGGCCTGGGAGGACGCGGTGAACCGGGTGCTCAACGGTCAGCAGGAACCCCAGGAGGCCCTCGACCAGGCACAGGAGGAGGCCCAGCAGGCGCTCGACGAGGCCTGGAAATCCTGGGACGAGGAATAGGCCGTGAACTCGCAGGCCGCCGGGCTGCGGGGTCCCCGGGCCGCTGGGCCGGCGCTCCGGCCGGGCCAGCGGCGCAACCGCCGCCGCGCCCGGCGGGCCGCCCTCCTGTTCATCAGCCCCTGGATCGCCGGATTCCTCATCTTCACGCTCTGGCCGGTGATCTACAGCGCCTACCTTTCGCTGACCGACTACGACGTGATCAACAACCCGACGTTCGTGGGGACGGCGAACTACGCCGAGCTGTTCGACGACCCCAAGACCGTCCTGTCGATGCGCAACACCTTCATCTACACCGCCATCTCGGTGCCGGCGCACGTGATCGTCTCGCTGCTGCTGGCGCTGCTGCTGAACCGGGCCGGGCGTGCCTCGGGCTTCTTCCGCACCGTGTTCTACCTGCCGAAGATGACGCCGCCGGTGGCCATCGGCATCCTCGTGCTGCTGCTGTTCAACGGGCAGAACGGCCTGGTCAACGGTTTCCTGGGCTGGTTCGGCATCGACGGCCCGGCCTGGACGACCAACCCGTCCTGGATCAAGCCCGGGCTGATCCTGATGAGCCTGTGGACCCTTGGCTCCTCGGTGATCATCCTGCTGGCGGCGCTGCGGGACGTGCCGCAGGAACTCTACGACTCGGCGAAGGTCGACGGCGCCAACAGCTTCCAGGTCACCCGCAGCATCACCCTGCCGATGATCAGCGGAAGCCTGTTCTTCCTGGTCATCATCAATACGATCGCCGGCTTCCAGACCTTCACGGAGGCCTACACCGCGTTCTTCGGCTCGGGCAACACCACCTACAGCAACGACGCCGCCCTGTTCTATTCGATCTACCTGTTCCAGCAGGCGTTCGAATTCCTGCACATGGGGTACGCCTCGGCGATGGCGTGGGTGCTGTTCGTCATCGTCCTGATCGTCACCGTCATCCAGATGGTGCTCAGCCGGAGGTTCGTCTACTACGAAAGCGGGAACAACGATGGCTGATCTCCAGGCCGGCCCGTCCCAGCTGCCGCCGGTCACGCCCGTCCGTCCCGTCGACGGCGCCCCCGCGGCACCGCGGGCCGCGCCGCGGCCCGCCCCGTCGGGGGTGCGCCGCAGCCCCGTCGCCAGGGTGCTCACCTGGCTGGCGCTCGGCGCGGCGACGGTGGTCTTCACCTACCCCCTGCTGTGGCTCGTCAGCGCCTCCTTCAAGCCGCGCTCCGACGTCTTCGACAACAAGCTGATCCCCGAGAACTTCACGTTCGAGAACTACCTGACGGTCTGGCAGGAGGCCCCGCTGGCCCTCTGGCTGGCCAACACCGTGCTCGTCACGGTGCTCGCCGCCACCACCGTCACCATCTCGAGCGCGCTCGTGGCCTGGGGCTTCGCGTTCTTCCGGTTCCGCGGACGGAACTTCCTGTTCGGCCTCGTGCTGGCGACGATGATGCTTCCCGGGGCGGTCACCATGATTCCGACCTTCCTGATCTGGAACAGCCTCGGCCAGGTAGGCACCCTCACCCCGCTGTGGGCGGGCAACCTGTTCGGCAGCGCGTTCTACATCTTCCTGCTGCGCCAGTTCTTCCTGGGGCTGCCGCGCGAACTGTTCGAGGCGGCCAGGGTGGACGGGGCGAACAACTGGCACATGTTCTCGCGGATCGCGCTGCCCCTGTGCAAACCCGCCCTTGTGGTCACCCTGCTCTTCGAATTCCAGGCGGCGTGGACGGACCTGATGCGCCCATTGATCTACCTGCGCGACAGTTCGACCTTCACCGTCCCCCGCGGCCTGAAGGCCCTGCTCGACCAGTTCGGCTTCGGCGGGGACTGGCACTGGGAACTGGTCGTGACGGCGAGCGTGATCACCACGGTGCCGATGATCATCCTCTTCTTCCTTGGCCAGCGGCACTTCGTCGAGGGAATTGCCACCACCGGCAACAAGGGTTAGCAGCCGGACCCGGCCAGCTAGCGGGAGCCCCGCTTCGGTCTACCCGGGAGCCCCGCTCCGGACCTAGCGGGGAAGGGTTTCCCGGCCCTGGCCGGCGGGGGTGACAAGCGCGGCGATCCGGAGGAGTTCGGCCTCCGGGATCCCCGTCGCCTCGGACAACGCGGCAGGCTCCTCCCCCGCCCCGAAGGCCTCAAGCACCAGATCGCGGTACAGCAGGGCGAGCCGGTCCCGCTCGAACTCGGCCTTCTCAAGATCTGCTGCAGCGATCATGATCTGCTTGACGGGGGTCGAGGGGGAGTCGGACATGGCCGCCCTTTCAGATAACAGGGGTTGGCCTTCGAATTTATCAGTCGATCAGGACCACCCGCGACCTTCCCTGCTGTAGGGGGCCCGCGGTGCCGCCGGCTGTTCGGCGATGAACTCGTTGACGGCGTGGGCGAGCATGTCCCGCTCGAACGCGGGAAGCAGCAGCGAACTGTAGAGGTAGGCGTCGACCTCCTCCTCGCCGGCGTTGCCCCCCAGCCCGACATACCGCAGCCACAGTTCATAGAGGCTCAGGGTCGTCTGCCGGAAGGCCGCGCAGGTGCGGCGCTGCTGGTCCTGTTCGCTGATCACCGGACTCCACCGCTCACTGACGGGCACCGGCGCAACGAAATCCGCCCTTAACGGGCTCCGGGCAGATCCTGCTGCGGACCGGCACTCCGACTCGGAATCGAAATACCCTTTCAACCTATCCAGCAAGCACGGCTTTGGGAAGAAAGTGCCTTGCGGAGTCCCACCGGGACTGCTTGGCTTGAATTTTCCGGCTCTGTCCACGAGGGAGGATCCTCAATGTTCACGCGGGATGTCGCGGAGGGAATCCACCGCATCGAGCACGCGCACACCAACTGCTACCTCGTCGAGGACGGCGGGAGCCTGCTGCTCGTCGACGCGGGGCTGCCGGGCACCCGCCGGGAGTTCCTCAACGCGCTGGGCAGCCTGGGCAGGAGCCTCGCCGACGTGCGGGCGGTGGTGCTCACCCACGGCCACTTCGACCACCTCGGCTTTGCCGAGTACCTGCGGGTGCAGCACGGGATTGCCGTTTACGGCCACCGGGACGACGCCTACATCGCCGCCCACCCCTACCGGTACCAGCGGGAGAGGACGCCGCTGCTGTACCCGGTGCGGTACCCCCGCGCGGTGCCGGTGCTGGCCGGCATGGCCGCAGCCGGTGCCTTCCGGGTCCGCGGGGTGAAGTCCCTCGAACCGCTGACTTCGGCGAGCGCCGCCGCCCTGCCGGGCAGTCCCGTGCTGGTTCCCTCCCCGGGGCATACGAAGGGCCACTGCGCTCTGTCCTTCCCCGACCGCGGGGCGCTGATCAGCGGGGACGCCCTCGTTACCCTCGATCCCTACACCGGCCGCAGCGGGCCTCAGATCGTCGCCCGGGCCGCAACCGCCGACACCGCGGCGGCCCTCGCCTCCCTCGATGCGCTCGAGGGCACCGGGGCGCAGCTCGTCCTGCCCGGGCACGGGTACGTCTGGACCAACGGCATCGCCAAGGCCGCCGCGGAGGCCCGCCTCGTCGGCGGCCACTAGCAACGCCGCCGCGGACCGGGTGGCAGGGAAGACCGGGCGGCAGGGAGGACCAAGTCGGGCGGGCGATAGGCTCTAGGCATGGACTCGCTGAACCACAGGTTTGTAGTGGGCTTTGCCACGACCGCCCTCCGCCGTGCCGCCCTTCTTTTCCTTGCCGTGCAGGCGGCGGTCATCGCCTCCGTCGTACTCGTCGATGCGGTGCAGAAACGCATCCGCCGGACCCGTGAAGGCTTCCCCCGGCCCGGCACCTTCACCACGACGATCAGCGACTCGACGACGACCGTCTATACGTACGGTGAAGACCTCTACAACGCGATGATCGACGCCATCGGGAAGGCCGAGCGCCAGATCCTGCTCGAGACGTATATCTGGAAGGGCGACGCGATGGGCCGGCGTTTCCGCGACGCCCTCAATGACGCCGCCGCCCGCGGCGTGGAGGTCTACGTGATCTACGACGGTTTCGCGAACCTCGTGGTGCGCCCCTCTTTCTACCGGTTCCACCCGGACGTTCACGTGTTCCGGTTCCCGGTCCTGCGCCCCTCGGTGCTGTTCACCAATATCCGGGGCACCGGACTCGACCACCGGAAACTGCTGGTGGTTGATGACGCCGTCGGCTTCGTCGGTGGGTACAACATCGGTTCCCTGTACGCCACCAAGTGGCGCGACACCCATCTCCAACTCACCGGCCCCTCGGTGTGGGAGCTCCGGCAGGCCTTCGTGAGCGTGTGGAACCTGAGCGTGAAGCGGCGTGCGAGGATGGCCGACACCAGCGCCGGCTTCTGGGAGCCGAGGATCCGTGCCGTCAACAACATCCCGGCGAACCTCGTGTTTCCCATCCGGGGGGTCTACCTGGATGCCATCAACCGCGCGACGCGCTCCATCTACATCACCACCGCCTACTTCATCCCCGACCAGCAGATCATGGACGCGCTGCTGCGTGCGAGCCGGCGGGGCGTCGACGTGCGCGTCATCCTGCCGGAGGACTCGAACCACGTCGTGGCCGACTGCCTCTCGCGCGGGTTCTATTCCTCGATGCTGCGGGCCGGCGTGCAGGTCCTGCTGTACCAGAACGCCATGATCCACGCCAAGACCGCAACGGTCGACGGCGAGTGGTCGACGGTGGGCACCGCGAACATCGACCGGCTGAGCCTGACCGGCAACTACGAGACCAACCTTGAGATCTTCGACAAGGAACTTGCGGGCACCATGGAGCGGATCTTCGAGATCGACAGCTCCAACACCCGCCTGTTGACCCTCGAGGAGTGGGAGAGCCGGCACGTGGTGGCCCGGTTCAGCGAGATGGTCCTCGCGCCGCTCCGCCCGTTCCTGTAGGCCTGGGACCCGGAGGACGGGCAGGTCAGCGGCCGGCGGCGTAACCCTGCGCGCCGCGCGGGTTGGCCGCCGCCTGCAGGATCCCGGTGACCGGATCGGCCGTGACGCACGAGAGCCGGCCCAGGGCCCAGTCCCCCGCCCGGGTGACCGTGTGCCCGCGGTGTTCGAGCTCGGCGATGACATCCCCGCCGAGCCGGTCCTCGACCACGGCCCCGCCCGGTTCCCAGGTGCGCGGCCAGAATGACCCGGGGATCGACGTCGTATGCAGCGAGGGCGCGTCGATGGCCTCCTGGGGGCTGTAGCCGCCGACGATCGTACGCAGCAGGTACAGCAGCTGCCACTGGTCCTGCTGGTCCCCGCCGGGGGAGCCCAGGGCCACAACCGGCGTGCCGTTCCGAAGGACGAGGGTCGGCGTGAGGGTGGTGCGGGGGCGCCGTCCGGGACGGAGCGTGGAGGGGGCGCCGTCCTCGAGCCAGGTCATCTGCAGGCGCGTGCCCAGGCAGAAGCCGAGCCCGGGGATGGCCGGCGACGACTGGAGCCAGCCGCCGCTCGGGGTCGCCGAGATCATGTTTCCCCAGCGGTCGACGACGTCGATGTGGCAGGTGTCCCCGCGGGCCTCCCCGGCGCGCGAGACGGTGGGCTCCCCCGCCCCGGCGAACGGCTGCCCGGCGGCCGCCGGCGGTGTGTACTCGGTGCGCAGGGGCGGGATGAACGGTTCGTGTCCCGGGACGGTGCCGGGGCGGAACCCGACGGAGGCCTCCCGGCCGATCAGGGCGCGGCGCTGGGCGGCGTACTCCGCGGAGAGCAGGTAGTCCAGGGGCACCTCGGCGTCGCCGTAGTAGGCCTCACGGTCGGCGATGGCCAGTTTCTGGGCCTCGAGGATGGTGTGCGCGCCGAGGGCGGTGGAGGGGTCAAGGTGGTCATCGGGCAGCCCGTCCAGGATCGCCAGGGTCTGCAGCAGCGCCGGTCCCTGGCCCCAGGGTCCCGTCTTGGCGATGGTGAAGCCGCGGAATTCGAGGGTCACCGCGGGCTCGTACCCGGCCGCGAAGCCGGCGAAATCCCGCCGGGAGATCACTCCGCCATGGTCCGTTCCGGAGGAATGGCGGTGCGGGACGGCAAGGAATTCAACCGCCGTGGACGCTACCGCGCCGGTGCGCCATTCCCGCCGGGCGGCGTCGATCCTCGCTTCCCGGGTCTGGGCACCTCCCCCGGCACTCGTCCCGGCGGCGGCGAGCCGGTCGAGGACCGCTGCGTATTCCTCGTTCGCGATGATCTCGCCCGCGGCCGGCGGGTGCCCCTCCGGCATCCACAGGGCGGCCGAGCTGGGCCAGTGTTCGGTGAAGAGCCCGGCGACTGTGGCGATGGTGGCGCCCACCCGGCCGAGCGCGGGGTGCCCGTTCCGGGCGTAGCCGATGGCGTAGGCGAGCACCTCGCCGAGTTCCCAGGAGCCGTGGTCGCGCAGCAGCAGCAGCCAGGCGTCGACGGCGCCGGGCACGGCGGCCGCCAGGGCTCCGGCCCCCGGCACCAGCTCGAGCCCCTCCGCCAGGTAGTGCTCGCGGCTCGCCCCGGCCGGGGCAGGGCCCTGCCCCATGAGCACCGTCGGCGTGGGATCCGCGGCGGTGGCGAAGATGCCGGTCATGTCACCACCGGGACCGTTGAGGTGCGGCTCCACCACGTGCAGCACGAAGGCTCCCGCGACGGCGGCATCGAAGGCGTTGCCGCCGCGTTCGAGGACCGCCTGGGCGGAGGCCGTGGCAAGCCAGTGCGTGGAGGCGCTCATGCCGAAGCTGCCCTGCAGGGTGGGGCGGGTGGTGAAGGCCCCGGCCGGTGTGTAGGTCATGGAAGCGCCTTTCGGCCCGCCGGGCGGGCTTGACGGGGATGGACACCCCGAAGCAGGGCCCTTGGGACCGATACGGTCCCAGCTCCGACGATATGCTTCGTGTACATTCCCCACAAGGCAGCCGGAGGCACCGGGCCCCGGCCGG
Organism: Arthrobacter melezitosi; assembly: GCF_054511055.1. Classification (NCBI taxonomy): domain Bacteria; kingdom Bacillati; phylum Actinomycetota; class Actinomycetes; order Micrococcales; family Micrococcaceae; genus Arthrobacter; species Arthrobacter melezitosi. The sequence goes on along the minus strand of NZ_JBTNDJ010000008.1, from coordinate 25,388 downwards.
GCCCGGTGTCGGAAACCGCCGCGGGCACCGATTCCTCTCCCCGGCTACGGCCCCTCGTCATTGGAGAACCGCATGAAGAGAACGCCCGTCTCCACCGACCGGCTCCAGCTGGTGCTGATGCTCGTCCTCACCTTCTCCACCGGGGTCATCGACGCCGTCGGCTACCTCGGCCTTGACCGGGTATTCACCGGCAACATGACCGGCAATGTGGTGCTCCTTGGCATGGCGTTCGCCGGTGGCAGCGACCTCCCCGTGCTCCGGCCCGCTCTCGCCCTTGTCTTCTTCATGGTGGGCGCGGCCGTTGCGGGCCGGCTCCTGCGCAGGGCGCCCGAGGGCTGGTCCGGGCGGACCACCGCCGCCCTGGCGGCGGTGGCCGGAGGAATGGCGGCGCTCGCCGTCTTCGTCGCCCTGGTGGACGTCGCCGACGACGAGGCGCTGGGAAGCGTCACGACGTCGGCCCTGGGTCTGGTGATGGGAATCCAGGCCGCCACGGCGAAGCGGCTGAAGGTCGCTGAGATTACGACGGTCGTTGTCACCTCGACCATCACCGGGCTCGCCTCCGATTCCCGGATCGCCGGTGGCAAGAGCCCTTTCTGGGCCCGCCGCGCCGCCGCCATCGCCCTCATCCTCGCCGGGGCGGTCGCCGGGGCAGCGGCCCTGAAGATCGACCTGTGGGCGGGAATCGCCCTTTCGGCGGTCCTGACCTCCGCAGTGACGGTCCTCGGCCACGTGCGCGCCCGGCGTGATGCGCGGGCTCCATTGGAGGAGGTCTACCGTTAAGCAGGAATAAGGCAGGGGCCCGAACCCTGGGCACAGTCTCAACGAAAGATGGAAGACATTCAAGTGGACCGATCAACAGAGGGCCCGTCCGCCGTGGCCCCATCCCAGGACCGATCGGGGGCGCCGGCGGATCCCGCCATCGCCCCGGCGGGCGAGTCCTTCCCTTTTCACCGCCTCACCCGCTCTTGGGACGGTTACCGGTGGTGGAAGCCGCTGCTGACCGGGTTGCTCGCCTTGGTCTTCTACCTGGTCTTCATCGTCATCGTGCTCGTCATCGGCGGTATCAGGATCGGCCTCGACCCGGCGCTGGGCACCTCCTATCTTGAGAGGCTCAACGCCTTCGATCTGTCGGACCCCCTCGTATTCGGCTTCGCGATGGTCTCCCTGATCCTGCTGATTCCGGCGCTCGCCCTGGCCGCGCTCATCACCGGGCCTCGGCCGATCGGGCTGCTGTCCTCCGTCCACGGGCGGCTCCGCTGGGGGTGGCTGGGCAAGTGTGCCGCGGCCGCCGTCGTCATCTACTCGCTGAGCATCGCGCTGTCCTTCCTCCTTGAGCCGCTGTTCCCCGGCTACACGCCTGCGGTCTTCGACCCCACGGGGCCCCGGGTGGGAATCCTGGTCGCCATGACCCTCCTCCTGGTGCCGTTCCAGGCTGCCGCAGAGGAGTATGTGTTCCGCGGCTACCTCATGCAGGCGGTCGGCAGCTGGCTGCGCCACCCCGCCTTCGCGATCCTCCTGCCCGTCCCGCTGTTCGTGCTGGGCCACGGATACGACCCGCTGGGCCAGCTCGATGTCGCGCTCTTCGCGATCTTCGCGGGGTGGATTACCTGGCGTACCGGCGGTCTTGAGGCGGCCATCGCCGCCCACGCGGTCAACAATTCGACGATCCTCCTGCTCGGCGCGGTGGGCCTCGTCGACGTGAACGCCAAGGAGGGCTCAGCCGTTGGGGTCGGCATCACGGTGCTGACCACCGCGGCCTTCGCGGTCGTCGTGCTGCGGATGTTCGACCGTTCCGAGGGCGTCAGGCGGGACCGCGTGGTTGTGCCGGCACCGGCACCCGCCCTTTACCCGCACGCGCCGTATCCCTACGCGCAAAACCCATACGGGCAACACCCCTACGCACCGTATCCCTACGCGCAGAGCCCCGCGCAGTACCCGCCGGCGCACACCGCAGGACAGTACCCCGCGCAATACATACCCGCGGCACCGCCTTTGAACCAGCAATCCGGGCAGTACCCACCGGCACCCGCCGGCGGGCAGTACCCCGGACCGTATCCGCCGGCACCCGCCGCCGGACAGTACCCGCCGGCACCCACCGCCGGACAGTACCCGCCGGCACCCGCCGCCGGACAGTACCCCACGCAATACGCCGGACAGTACCCGCCCGCACCCACCGCCGGACAGTACCCACCGGCACCCACCGCCGGACAGTACCCCACGCAATACGCCGGACAGTACCCCACGCAATACGCCGGACAGTACCCACCGGCACCCACCGCCGGACAGTACCCACCGGCCCCGGCCGCTGGGCAGTATCCGCCAGCACCCACCGCGGGACAGTCCGCATCAAAACTGGACCCTGTGGACGAGTATCCCGCCCTCAACCCTCCGGCCCGTCAGGAGAATCGCCCCTCCGGGTGGAACGCTCCGGGACCGGAGGCCGGTCCGCGGGACGAGGCCCCGGACGGCCACTAGCCGGTACGAAGCCCAGGACGCGCCGATGGGCCGGTCAGGGCACTGCCCTGACCGGCCCCTTCAGCCCTCGACGCGGATACCCAGGTTTTCCGCGAGGACCGGAGCGATGAGACCCAGTTGATACGAGTCGATCGTGACTCCGCCCAGCCCGTCCATGCCGTTCAGCGCCCGGAACTCCGTGGTTCGCAGGTCGAGATCGCGCAGTCGACTTCCGGAGAGCGTCAGTGAGTTCAGGCGGCAGTTGCGCAGTGCGACGCGGAGGCCCTTCGCCTCCGTCAGGTCGAGGTCGCCGATGATGCAGTCCGAGATTTCGACATCGGTGAGGGTTGAACTGCGGAGGTTGACGAAGTCAAGCTTCCCGCCGCTGATCCGCACGGATTCCAGCGTGCTGTCGTACAGTTCGGCGGACCCCCAGCGGGTGCCCTCGAGGGAGACGTTGCGCCAATTGCTCCGCGCTGCGGCGAAGACCGGGGCGAACAGCTCGGTGAAGCGGCATTCGCGCAGCCGGGCACCTCGGAGTTGCGTCTCGTTGAAGGAGACCCCCTCGAACAGGCATTCGCTGAAGGTGATGCCGCCGAGGTCGAGGCCGTCCAGGCTGGTGTGGGCGTACGCCTCACCTTCCCGGTGATCCCCTGCCTCGGGCGGGCCGCCTTCCGGCGCCGCGAGGTCCCGCAGCACCAGGGGTTCGATCCGGGGCGACCGGGTTGGGCTTTTCGCCATTCGCTGTCCTGGGGGTTCGGCGTGGAAGGAGGCCAGAGGGCTGCCCCGGCCGGGTCTCCGGAAGTCTAGCGGACCCCTCCCGCCCCTCCCGCCGTCCGACGCACCCCCTCCCGCCCCTCCCGCCGTCCGACGCACCCCCTCCCGCCAACAACCCACCCGTTAGCGACCCGCGCACCCGATCACGACCCGCACACCCCAAAGCGACAAACGCCCCAGATATATCGTGCCCGCCCGTCGCTTTCCGGCCCGCTGGCCACCGCTCGGAGCGGCACCCTGCGGACAGCCCTCCCGCCGGCGGACCCACCCCCTCCCGTCGCCGAACGCACCCGTTTGCGACCGGCGCACCCGATCACGACCCGCACACCCCAAAGCGACGAACGCCCCAGATATATCGTGCCCGCCCGTCGCATTCCGGTCCGCTGGCCACCGGCCGTGCGGGATCCGGGACCGGGAACTGGCGATAGGCTCGGGGCATGACTGTGTTGATTGCCGGATGCGGAGACCTCGGAACGGAGGCCGGGCTGCGCTTCGCCGCGGCCGGGCACCGGGTGGTGGGTTGGCGGCGTTCCCCCGGCCGGCTCCCGGAGCAGCTTGAGGGCGAGGCCGTTGACCTCACCGGCACCCTGCCGCCGGTGCCCGCCGATACCGGGATCGTCGTGATCGCCACCGCCGCCGGCGAGCGCACCGAGGCGGCGTACCGGGCAGCCTACGTGAGCGCCACAGCGAACCTGCTCGACGCCCTGGAGCGCGACGGCGTCACCCCGCGGCGGATCCTCTTCGTTTCCTCCACCGCCGTGTACGGAGACTTCGGCGGCGGGCCCGTGAACGAGCAGTCCCCGGCAGAACCGGGCACCCCGACCGGGAAGATCCTCCGGGAGGCCGAAACGCTCCTGCTCGAGCGCTCCCGCAGCGCACTGGTGCTCCGGCTCTCGGGCATCTACGGGCCGGGCCGCACCCGGCTGATCGATTCGGTGTCCTCCGGCAAGGCGGTCCTGCCGGCCGAGCCCCAGTGGACGAACCGGATCCACCGCGACGACGCCGCCGCCGCCATCGTCCACCTCACCACCGCTGTGGACACGCCCGCGCCGGTGTACCTCGGAACGGACGAGGAACCGGCGGACCTCGCCGACGTGCTGCGGTTCCTGGCGGCCGAACTGCGGCTGCCCGTTCCCCCGTCCGGCCCCACCAGCACCAGCCGTGGCGGTGACAAGCGCTGCTCCAGTGCCCTGCTGCGCTCGAGCGGGTTCGCCTTCGCCTACCCCACGTACCGGGAGGGGTACCGTGCCGTGCTGGCCGGTGAAGGGGTCCGCCACCCCTGAGCGGTGCCGGACCTCCGCGCCTTGATGCGGGCGCGGGCCAGCACCTAAGCTGAAGCTCCCTCCCTGCGTCCTCCGTCGAAGGAACCCGATGCTCTCCGTCCTGCGGGTTCCGGCCTACCGCAACCTCCTGGCGGCCCAGGTCGTGGCGCTGGCGGGCACCGGGCTGCTGACGGTGGCCCTGGGCCTGCTCGCCTTCGACCTCGCCGGCGGACAGGCCGGCGCCGTCCTCGGAACGGCTTTCACCCTCAAGATGGTGGCCTACGTCTTCGCCGCCCCCGTGATGGCCGCGGCGGTGGAGCGCCTGCCCCGCCGTGCGGTGCTGATCGGGGCCGACCTCGTGCGCGCCGCCATCGCCCTGGCCCTGCCGTCGGTCGACCAGGTCTGGCAGATCTACCTGCTGGTGTTCCTCCTGCAGTCGGCCTCGGCCACCTTCACCCCGGCGTTCCAGGCCCTGATCCCCGTCGTCCTTACGCGGGAACGGGACTACACGCGCGCCCTGTCGCTCTCCCGCCTCGCCTACGACCTCGAGTCCCTGCTCAGTCCGCTGCTCGCCGCGGCACTGCTGCTCGTCCTTTCCTACTCCAGCCTGTTCGTCGGCACCGCCGCGGGGTTCCTGCTGTCGGCCGCATTCGTCACGGCCACCCGGCTGCCGCCGGTCCCGCCGTCGTCCCCGGCCGGCTCCCTGCTGCACCGCACCACCCTCGGCACCCGGATTTTCCTGCGCGTGCCCGCGCTGCGCGGACTGCTGGCCCTGGACCTCGCCGTCGCGGCCGGAACCGCCTTTGTGCTGGTGAACACCGTGGTGCACGTCCAGGAGGTCTTCGGCCGGCCCGATACCGACCTCGCCCTCGCACTCGCCTGTTACGGCGCGGGCTCGATGCTCGTGGCCCTCGCCGCCCCGCGGCTCCTCGACCGGGCCACCGACCGCTCCCTCATGCTCGCCGGCGGCATTCTCCTTCCACCGGGGCTCGCCGCCGCGGCCCTGATGACGTGGACCGGGATGCTCCCCGGCGGCCCGACGGACCAGGCCTGGCTGCTCTACCTCGCACTGTGGGGGGTCCTCGGCGCCGGAACCTCGATGATCAGCACCCCCTCGGGGCGGCTGCTGCGCAGGGCCGCCACGGACAGCACCCGGAACCAGCTGTTCACGGCCCAGTTCTCGCTCTCGCACGCCTGCTTCATCCTCACCTACCCTGCCGCTGGCTGGATCGGCGCCGCCGCGGGCCAACCGGCGGCCGCGCTTGTCCTGGCGGCCCTGGCCGCGGCAGGGACCACGGGGGCGGTGGTGCTGTGGCCGCGCACAACGCGGCCCGTGCCCGAGGCTGCGCAGCCGGGGTCGGACGGCAGCTGACCTGCCCGGGCAGCCGGGACTCCGTCCCGGAACCGGCCTACGCGGAGCTGGGCAGGCCCGCCGCGGCCGTCCGCCGGCTCATCCGCCAGAGCCTGCGCACCGACCACCCGAAGATGCCTACCACCAGGAGGTTTCGCAGCGTCAGCAACACGGCCACGGCCGGGTTCAGCGCGTACCTCAGCTCGTCGTAGAAGATCGGGTAGACGAGGGTTGTCAGCGCCGCGGTCAGGAGCATCGCCAGCGCCGGGATCCGCCAGCCTCCCGCGCGGTCGAGCACCAGGCCGACGGCGATCGCCGCGGCGATCCAGAGCATGAACTGGGGCGAGCCGACCTTGTTGAACACGACGAGCGTCGTTACCAGCGCGAGCGAGGCGGTGGCCAGCAGCGGGCCGGTCCGCGCCCCGCGCCGCAGGCCGACGGCGACCAGTACGGCCGAACCGAGGACCGCCAGGGCCAGGAGCGGGCTCATGAGGGCCGCGACCTGGCCGCTCAGCGCCCCACGCACCTCCATGGTGTTGATGATCTTGTCCTCGTAGAAGTACGCACCCGAACTCCCGGTGATGGCCTGCCACACGCCGGGCGTGGACAGGGGCGCTTCGAGCTGCATGCCGCGCGCGCCCTGGGCTCCGAGGAAACCCGTGAGGTTCCGGAGGTCGCCGAAGACGGCGACGACGACGGCGATGAGCACCGAAAGGCCCGCACCGGCGAGCACGACCGTCATGCGGCTGCGGAGCGTGATCACCGCGGCGAGCACGACGGCGGCGGGCCAGACCTTCACCCAGGCGGCGGCACTGAGCAGGAGGGAGGCAAGGACCGGGCGCGCCGCCAGGAAGAGGGTTCCGACGATCACCATCGGCGCCGTCAGGCCGTCGAGCCGCCCCACGGCGACCGGACCGAGCAGGGCCGTGGCCGCAAGCCACCAGTATGCCGCCCGGAGCCCGTGCGGGGCAGCGCGGCGCACGAGGGCCGCGGTGCCGGCCGCATTCAGCGCGGTGAAGATGCCGAACCACGCCAACTGGTACAGCCAGGGGCCGAAAGCCGTGGCGGCGACGATGGGCACGATGGCCCCGGCGGGATAGACCCAGGCGGTGTCGATCCCCTGCCAGACGCCGTCGTCGAGGGCCTGGTAGGCCCACCCCCGGTAGATGTTGATGTCGCTGAGCACGCCTCCGGACAGGATGAAGGGCATCAGCCGGGCGAGGAATCCCGCATGGATCAGGGCAAAAAAGATCCAGACCGACGAGGTGCGGGAAAGGAAGTCCGGACCAGGCCGAAGGTATCGCACGGGCGCTCCTGTGGGGTGGGTGGTCCGTCAAGTCTTCCACCCGGCCGCACCAGCCCGGAAATCGCCGGCCCGGGCGAAGCGGCCACGAGCCTGCCGGCCGGCCCGGCCGGTGGGTCCGCGGACCGTCCGCAGCCGCCCGCTCCGGCCGGTTCCGCCACGCCGGCGATGGCAGGAGCTGCGCGTTCGCCACCATCCCGGGCGCACCGCACCCGCCCTGCTATAGTCGGCGCAGGTGGCTGCCGTCCGGCTCACCCGAGGGGCGGAGTGGGCCCGGCTCGCGCTGCACCGATGCACAGCGATCAGCGAAGGTTCCGCCATGCGCCAATGCTCCACGCCGCGAAGGTTTCCCTCCTGATGTCCGGGCCCGTAGGCCCGCGGCGCCGGTTGCGGGGGTGGGTGCGCCATGGGAATCCCTGAGCTGTCGGCCACGCTGTGGCAGGAACGGCACGCCCTAGAGGAACTGCTCGGGCCGACCGGGCAGCGGACCGAGGACACCCTCCGGGAGGAACTCGGGCTGATCCGCCTGGCCCGGGATGTCGAAATCGCCGCCGTCGCCCAGGAGTGGGGGCTGGACCCGGCGACCGGGCTCCCCGGCCTCGCCGCCGGTGCGCCGACGGATACCTGGCGCTGGATCCTCGACTCCCACCACCAGGCCCTTACCGACCTCGAGGTTCAACTGCGCGCCCGGGGTCCCGCAACGGACACCGGGGATGCCGCTGCCTCCACGGACGCGCCGGAGGGACCCACGGAACGGGTGGGCGCGGAGCGGGCGGGCACGGGCGGGTCCGGGTCCGCCGAACGGCCGGGCACCGACGGGCCCGAGCTTCCCGAGTCCCTGCTCAGCCAAGCGCTCAATGCCGTCTCCGAGGGCTCCCTCATCACGGATGCCGACCAGGACATCGTGTATGCCAATGCCGCATTCTCCACCATCACCGGCTACGCCCGCGAAGAAGTGATCGGCCGGAACTGCCGGTTCCTGCAGGGCCCGGGGTCGGATTCCGAGACCCTCGCCGCAATGCGCGGCCGCCTGGCCCGCGGCGAGACCTTCCGCGGCAACCTCCTCAATTACCGCAAGAACGGCTCGCCGTTCTGGAATGCCCTCACCATCTCCCCGCTGCGCGGGGAGGACGGCAGGATCACCCATTACGTGAGCATCCAGCGGGACATCACCGCCCAGGTGGCCCTGCAGGAGGAATTGCGCTTCCTCGCCCTCCATGACCCGCTGACGGGGCTGCCGAACCGTGCCGGGCTGGAGCAGCGACTGGGCGCCGCCCTTCCCGCCCAGTCCGTTGCGCTCGGAGTGATCAACCTCGATGGCTTCCAGGATGTGAACGGGACCTACGGCCATGATGCGGGCGACGCCCTCCTGCGGGAAGTGGCCCGCAGGCTGCAGTCGAACCTGCGCACCACCGACTTCCTGGCCCGGGCGGGCGGTGACGAGTTCATCATCCTGATCGCCGGGATCGACGACGACGATGCCCACCGGCAGATCGGGTCGGTCGCGGCCCGGCTCCACCGCTCTGTCGAAACGGCGGTGCCGCTTGGCGGTGGGAACTCCGTCCACATCGGGATGAGCATGGGGTTGGCGCTGCGCTGCAGCGGCCCCGAGGGCATCGGGGCGTCCCGGCGCCGGGCCGAAGCCGCCCTTCACGAGGTGAAGGCGCGCAGGGCCGACCGCCACCAGTGGTGGAGCCTTGCCAACCCGGTCGAAGGCGCCCCGCCCACCGAAGGGTGCCCTCCGCCATCTCCAACCCCTCCCGCTCCCCCGGCTCCGGCCGGGCGGGAGGCGGGGGACGCCGCCACCGGCCCCGAGGGCGCGGCCGGCACGCTGTCGATGGTCCTGCAGCCCGTCGTCGACTTCCGGACCGGAAAAGTCGACATCTTCGAGGCTCTCGCCCGGGTCAGCGTCAACGGCCGGCCGCCGGTGGGACCGGCCGACTTCCTCCCGGTGCTCGCCGCGGGCGAGGTGGACCAGCTGTTCCGGGACGGACTTGACCAGGCGCTGTCCCATCTCGCCCGTTGGGACGGGATGGGCCATTCCTTCCGGGTCAGCGTGAACCTCAGCCCGGCCACCCTGCTCGACCCGGAGTGCCCCCGCTGGATCGCCTCGGCGCTGGCCCACCACGGCATTGCCCCGGAGCGGCTCGTCCTCGAGCTCCTCGAGACCGGGGTGATCACCTCGAGGGTGCAGGTTGCGGCCCTGTCGCGGCTTCGGACGCTGGGTGTCCGGCTTGCCATGGACGACCTCGGCTCGGGCTACAGCAGCCTTCAGCGGCTGTCCGTCCTGCCCTTCAACGCCGTCAAGATCGACGGCGCACTCACCGGCCAGCTCAGGACGCGGCCCCTGCGCACGCTGACCCTGCTTGCCACGCTCATCCAGATGGGACGTGACCTCGACTGGGAAGTCATCGTCGAGGGCCTCGAGGACGCCGCCCTCACCGAGGCCGCCAGGATCCTCGGACCGGACTACGGGCAGGGGTATTTCCTGGCACCACCCCTCGACCCGCAGGACATCCCCGCGTCGGTTGAGGGAATTTCCCTCCCCGGCGCCGACGGCGGGCTTGACACCTTCCTCGGCGCCCTGGCGTTCACCTGGCAGTTTTCCCGGCTGCGCTCGCCGCACCCGGGCACCTACGCCCGGTGCCCGCTCACCGCGTTCCTGGACCTGCACGCCGACCCGGGTTCACCGGTCCCCGCCTGGCACGGGCTCCAGCACGGTCCGGCCGCGGAGGCCCTGGAGCCCGGGACACGGCTGCTCAACTGGCTTGCCGAGCGGAGTACCGAAGAATATGCGAGGTCCCCCCTGCAGTAATCGGACCGCAAAACGAATTCCATGGGTTCCGGACACAGAAAGACAATTGTTCCCTAAGATCGGTGGTGGAACGCGGGACCCTTTTCCGCGGCTCGTCGCACAATGCCCGCCGAAAGGGCCACCATGGATCCCACTCTTATTCCGATTATCCTCGCCGTCGTGGTTCTGCTCGCCCTTGCCGTCGTGGGGGTAATTCTCGCCCGCATGGCACTCCATATTGCGAGCCCCGACCAGGCGCTGATCATTTCCTCGAAGGACAGCAAGGGGCAGCCCGACCCGGACAGCCAGCGCGTTGTCTTCGGGCGCATCTTCATCAACCCGTTCTCCCAGCGTGCCTACCCGATCTCGCTCGCTTCCCGCCAGGTCTCACTCAAAATCGAGGGCATCTCGCAGAACGGCATCAAGCTGCACCTCACCGGGGTGGCGCAGGTCAAGGTGGGCGGGGACGCCGACGCGGTGCGCAAGGCCGCCCAGCGGTTCCTCAACCAGCAGGACGCAATCGACCACTACACCCAGGAAACCCTTTCCGGGTCGCTCCGCTCAATTGTGGGAACGCTGACCGTGGAATCGATTATCAAGGACCGTGCGACCTTCGCGAAGAGCGTAAAGGAGGAAGCCGAACACTCAATGCACAATCAGGGCCTGGAAATCGACACTTTCCAGATTCAGTCGGTCGACGACGACTCGGGGTATTTGAAGAACCTCGGCCGGCCGGAAGCGGCGCTGGCCGAGAAAAACGCAAAAATCGCCGAGGCCCGGTCAATTCAGGAATCCGAGCAGGCCCGTGCCATTTCGGACGAGCAGGTCGCCCTGGCCCACCAGCAACTCCTCATCAAACGCGCCGAGTTGAAGGAGGTCGCAGACGCCAGGCAGGCCCGGGCGGACGCGGCCGGGCCCCTCGCCGCGGCGGAGCAGAACGAGCAGGTGATCATCCGGGAGCAGCAGGTGGCGCAGCGGCGTGCCGAACTGCGTGAACGCGAACTCGACACCGAGGTGCGCAAGCCCGCGGACGCGGAGAAGTACCGGCTGATCCAGCAGGCGGATGCCAGGCTCGAGGAGCGGCGGCGGGCCTCGGAGGCGACCGAAATCGAGGCCCGGGTTGAACTGGCCAAACGCAAGCTCAACGCGGAGGGCGACAGGGTCGCGGCGGAGGCCGATGCGGCGGCGAACACCGCCCGGGGCACGGCCGAGGCGGCCGTCCAGGAGGCCCGTGGCCGTGCCGAGGCGGCCGTCATCCGCTCGCGCGGCGAGGCGGAGGCCGAATCGATCGGTGCACGCGGCAAGGCAGAGGCCGCCGGCATCGCGGCCCAGGCCGAGGCCTATGAGAAGTTCAATGAAGCGGCGGTGCTGAGCAAGGTCCTTGAGGTCCTTCCCGCCATGGCACGGGAGGTTGCCGCTCCGCTCTCGGCCATCAAGACGATGACGGTTGTGTCGAACGACGGCGCCGGCCAACTCAGCCGCGACGTGTCGACCGGCGTGCAGCAGACGACCCAGCTGATCAAGGACACCACCGGCCTGGACGTTATCTCGCTGCTTGGGGACATCCTGGAGGGAGCGGGGTCGGGCCGCCGCGGATCCGCGAACGGCGCCTCGGTGGCCCCGCCGGCCGCGGATGGAACAGTGGACGGCACCCGGCAGCCCTGACCGTCCTGCGGCCCCGCCGGTGCGGGGCGGCGGCGGTTCAGGCGGAAATCTGGAGGCGCTGCCCGGCAGGTTCGCCCGTCTCCCGGATCTGCCGCACCAGCCAGTCGACGAGGAGCCGTCCGGCGCCCGCATGGGGCGCCCGCGGGTCATGCTGCTGGACGTGCCACCGGGCCGCATCGGTGCTGCCGCCGTGGTCGGAGAGGAACTTGCTGAGGGGGCATTCGGCCAGGGCGCGGGGGTGCGGGGATCCCAGCCGGGCGAACTGCCAGTGGTAGGCAAGGGCCCCGAGGGATGTCCGGAGCGGGCCGCCCCGCTTGGGCAGGCGGAACTGCCCGGCCCACGCTGCGGCGCCTTCCGGCGGCAGCGGCTGGCTGAAGTGGTAGCCCTGGCCCAACGGTGCGCCGAGCACCGCCACCGCCTCGGCGATCCCCTCGTCCTCAACCCCTTCGATGACCACGTTCATGCCGAAATCCCTGCCCATCTGGATCAGGGTCGCGATCAGGCTGAGGGTCTCGGGCGGTTTCCTGCGGATCTCGGCGAGCAGGTCGCGGTCGAGCTTGATCGCGTTGAACGGCAGCGAGGACAGACGCTTGAGGCTGCTGTATCCGGCGCCCAGATCGTCCATGGCGAGGCCGACCCCCAGCCGGACCAGCTGGCTCAGGGCATCCCGTTGGATATCCCATTCGAGGCTCTGCGATTCGAGGAGTTCAAGCCCCAGCCGGTGGGGGGCGATCCGATGCCGGGTCAAGGCACTGCCGATCAGGGCCGGCGATGCCGGATCCAGCAGGGTCGTTGGCGGCAGGTTGACCGACACGCTGAACGATTTCCCCTCCCGGTCCCACTCGGCCAGCCGGGCGAGGGACAGCTCCAGCACCGTCGAAAAGATGTGGTCGAGGTCGAAGTTGCTCAGGCCTCCGAGGAACTCCGCAGGCGCCAGCACCGTCCCGTCGGGAAGGGTGAGGCGGGCCAGTGCTTCGAACAGGTGGACCGAACCGTCCCGCAGGTCGATGACCGGCTGCAGGCGGATCGAGAGGCCTCCACCGTAGAGGGCATCGCGCCGGCGCTCAAGAGCCCACCCGGCCTGCTCCTCGGTGGCGTCGGGCGGGACCCCGGGCAGTGCGGTCCCGGCCCGGTCGGCCGGAGGGAGCTCGGCGGCGAGTTCCCACCACCGGCGCCGTCCGTTCTTGCGGTTCTTCACGTCGTAGAGCGCTTCATCGGCGCTCTTGAGCAGGGAAGCGGTGTCGAAACCGTCCTCGGGGAACAGTGCCAGGCCCATGCTCATGCCGACCGTGACCTGGCTGGATCCGATGTTGAAAGGCCGCTCGACGACGGCGGACAGCCGTTCCAGCACCTGCGCGAGACCGGTCTCGGGGTCACCGCGCCGGATACCGGCCAGAATCAGGACAAACTCGTCCCCGCCCATCCGGCCAAGGAAATCCTCATCGCGCAGTTCGGCCTGGATGCGCGCCGCCCACTCCTTGAGCAGCATGTCGCCGGCCTCATGGCCGAAGGTGTTGTTCACTACGCGGAAGTCGTCGAGGTCGATCATGCCAACGGCCGCCGTCACCTCGGAGCGGGACCCGGCCGCGAGGATGCCGGCGAGGTGGTTGTTCATGGCGAGACGGTTCGGCAATCCCGTGACGGGATCGTGGAGGGCCTGGAAGCGGAGCTGTTCGAGGAGGGCCATCCGGGTGTTGATGTCCCGCTGGACGCTCACGAAGTGGGTGAGCTCCCCCGACGCCGACCTCAGCGGCGTGATGCTGAGCATGTTCCAGAACGCCGACCCGTCCTTGCGGTAGTTGAGGATCTCGCCCCGGAACCCCTCCCCGGCGTCGAGCGCAAGCCGGATGCCCGCCAGGGTGTCGGCGTCGGTGCCGGGCCCCTGGAGTATCCGGCAGTTGCGCCCGAGCACCTCATCCGCCGCGTATCCGGTGATGGCGGTGAAGGACTCCGAGACGTGGAGGATCCGCTCCGATGCATCGGTGATCAGGGAGATTTCCGAGGTTGCGGCCATCGCCTGGATGAACAATTCCTCCGGCAGTTTGCCGTCGCCGAAACGTGGGCCTTGGCGCAGATGCATGACGTAGTCCCCCTCTACCTGTCACATCCAAAGGCACCCGCCACCCGCCGTGCTGCCGCGCGGTGCGGCGTTACGCGGCTTCTTGTGCCGGATGCTACTGGCATGCTAACCCCTATCCAACCCGGCGTATACGTCTGCCCTCCCGCCGGGCGCGGCGGGAGGAGACCGGACGTAGGCTGGCGGGAGCCATCGAACACCTGCGAAGGAAGGCTGCAACGTGGAGTGGATGTGGGTTCTTTCCGGGGACGGGTGGCACCGGCGGCCCGGGCGCAGCAGCCTGCCACCGCCGAGCCCGGGGCGGAAGGCCCCGGCATGATCCAGCAGCGCGCCCGCGCAACGCGCGAGTCGATCCTCGCCGGGGCCGCCGCGGTCTTCGAAAAGCAGGGGTATGGGAACGCCTCCCTCGCCAGCGTCGCCGAGCGGGCCTCGGTGACCAAGGGCGCGCTGTACTTCCACTTCCGCTCGAAGGACGAACTGGCACGTGCGGTGATCGCGGCCCAGCACGCCTTCGTGATGGAACGGTCCGCCGCCATCCTCGCCGAAGGCCGGCCGCCGCTTGAATCGATGATCCTGATGTGCCGCGAATTCGGCAGGGACCTCATCGCCGAACCCATCGTGCGCGCCGGGGTCCGGCTGACCTTCGAGGCGACGGCCTTCGGGCAGGACATCGCCGGGCCCTACCGCGACTGGGTCGAAACGGTGGAGCGCCTGACACGGGCCGCGCGCGACGAGGGCTGGCTGCATGCCGATGTCGACCCGGAGTCCTTCGCCAGGCTCCTCGTGGGCTCATTCACGGGTGTCCAGATGGTTTCGGACATCCTGACCGGGCGCCGCGATGTGCTTGAGCGCATCGAGGACATGTGGGCCGCGCTCCTTCCGGGCATCCTGTCCGAGGGCCGCCGGCCGGAGGGACGGCGGCTCGCCGGGCTGATCTCCGGGGACCCGACCCAGTAAACCGGTCAAACGGTTTGTTTTTAGGGCCGTCTGTGCTTAGGCTTCGTTGTGGCGTAGGACTCACCGCTCCGTGGGGGAAGCGGTGAGACGACGGAACGCATCCGTTCCCGCCACTGGACGTGCCCGGCGCTGAATCGAATTCCGCCCGGGCACGTCCACAGGGTAACGGCCCCGGCAGGCTTACCGGGCTCCGTCCCGCCAATCCCGCAGCGCCTCGACGACCAGGTCGTGGTCGTCCACCTGCGGCAGCCCCGACACCGTCACCACGGCCACGGGCCCCACGCCCCGCACATACAACGGAAACGCCCCACCGTGCGCCGCAAAGACCGTCGGATCCAGCATCGGGTTGTCCGCCGGCGTCCCGCCGCCTTGGCGCGCCCGGAGGCCCACCAGCAGCGATGGCTCGGCATACCGCGCTGCCGTGCGGCTCTTGGCGGCTGCCCAGATGTCGTTGTCGTAGGTCGCCCCCTCCAGGGCGACGTGGAAGACCACGTGCTCGCCCCGTCGGATGTCGATGGCGATCGGGAGGTTCCGGGCGGTGCCCAGCCCCACCAGCCGGAGACCCAGTGCGACGGCGTCGGCCGGAGCGAACCGGTCGAACTGCAGCTCCGCGATCTCACCTTCGATCCGCTCAATCTCGGCGAGGAGCAGTCCCTCGGGCTGCGGCTCGGCCGACTCGGGATCGTAACGGGAGGGAGAAGTCGATGTCGTCATCGCACCAACCTACTCTCCCGGCGGGCGTATCCACGGCCCTGCGGCGGGACAGGGCTGGCGACCGGGGCGCGTGCCCCGGTCCTCTATGCGGGACGGTCCGGCATTTCGACCGGGCAGGCGCCCCGTGAGCTACCGGCGGTTGAGGATGCCCCGGATCATTCCGCCAAGTCCACCGCGGGAGCCGCCGCTCATGCCACCCCGGCCCGTGGTGCGTCCCATGCCACGCCCCACGCCACCCATGCCGCGTCCTGTTCCACCGGCGCCGCGCGGCCGGCCGGTGCCCGTCGTGCCCGTCGTGCCGCGGCCCGCCAGCCGTCCCGCAGCGTTGATAAGTCGGTTGCTCAAGCCCATGGCGCACTCCCCTGGTCGGCTGTGCCCGCAGGTTGACTACCCGCCGGTCACGCCTCAATGCTAAGCCTGCGTTGTATTCGGAGCCATTACTTTCAGGCCCTTCATCGGGCGGATTCCCTCTCGGTACGATGAGTCCACCAGCCCCGGCGGAGGCCCCGGGGCCGCAGCGGGCACTCGCACAAGGAGCGGACAACATGGCAATCGCGGAGGACGACGGCGGGGAGATGGTCATTGGAGACGTCAGCCGGGTGGGCGGCCGGGCGCTTGCGGTGGGGCTTTCCGGCTCCGGAGGCGAGGAGGTGCTCAAGATCGGCTGGGTGGAGCAGTCAGCCGAACTCGAACTCACGATGGAGGAGGCGGTTGCCCTCCGCGACGAGATCGACAGGATCATCCGGGACCGCCAGGCGCACTCCTCGTAGCAGGCTAGGCCTGGACCGCGGGGTTGGCCACGATGACCCGGTGGTTTCCCTCGCACTGATACACCGCCACCGCACCCTCCGGGACGGGGCCGGAGGCCGGCCACTGGCTCTCGGGAAGTTCCTGCAGGGCGGATCCGCACGAAGGACACACGGCGCTCATTCTTTCCTCCTGGGAACGGCGGGCAGGTCCTGCCATTAAACCCGGTCCCGGCCGCCGGGCATACCGGGCGGGGATTGCGCCCGGGCTGGACAAATCCGCATTTCCCGAGGTGCCGCCGTCCGGCGGCCCGCCCCGGGCGCGTCGGCATCCGCCGTCCGGAGGCCTTCCCTTTGACACCGCAGCGCAAGGCTTCCTAGACTCGTGCGAACCTGTGAGAGCGCTCTCACCACCGGTCCCGCGCCGTCCGGATCCCAGGGGGAACCGGGACGGCCCTGCCAGGGCGGTGGCCGCGGCGCTGCCATGCCGGTGCTTTCCGCGGTTGCCGGGGCCGCACCATTTTCCACAACCATCCAAGGAGCAGTGAAGGGCCGATGCCTCAGCAGGAACACTTCCGTACGAACTGGCCGAAGGGTTTCATCTGGGGCTCGGCCACCGCCGCCGCCCAGGTGGAGGGCGCGGGCCACGAGGGAGGCAAGGAGGACTCGGTCTGGGATGCCTTCGCCCGCATCCCCGGCGCGGTCGCCCGGGGCGACAACCTCGAGACCGCCGTGGACCACTACCACCGCATGCCCGAGGATGTGCGCCTGATGAAGGAACTGGGGCTCGACTCCTACCGCTTCTCCACGAGCTGGGCCCGGGTACGCCCCGGGGATCGGGGCGCCAACCGCGAGGGGCTCGACTTCTACTCCCGGCTCGTCGATGAACTGCTTGCCGCCGGCATTCTGCCCTGGTTGACCCTCTACCACTGGGACCTGCCGCAGGCGCTCGAGGAGAAGGGCGGATGGGCCAACCGCGACACCGCCTACCGCTTCGTCGAGTACGCCACCGACGTCTACGACGCCCTCGGGGACCGGGTGCGGCACTGGACAACCTTCAACGAGCCGTTCTGCTCCTCCCTGCTGGGGTACGGGTCCGGGGTGCATGCGCCGGGCCGGCAGGAACCGCGCGCCGCGATCGCCGCGGTGCACCACCAGCACCTCGCCCACGGCCTGGCAGTGAATGAGCTGCGAAGCCGCGGCGCCTCGAGCCTCGGCATCACCCTGAACCTCAGCAACTCGATCCCCCGGGACCCGGCCGACCCGGCCGACCTCGAGGCCGCACGCCTTTTCGACTCGCTGCAGAACCGGATCTTCCTCGACCCGATCCTCCGCGGCGCCTACCCGGAGGACTCCCTGCAGGACCTCGAGCCGTTCGGGCTGGCCGAGGTCATCCAGCCGGGCGACCTTGAGATCATCGGTGCGCCGCTGGACTTCCTCGGGGTGAACCACTACCACGACGACCTCGTCGGCGGCTCCTCCGACGACCCGGGCAGCGACGGGCACGCCGGCGGAGCCGAGCGGCCGGCCGCCTCGCCCTGGATCGGTGCCGAGCACATCACCTTCCCCAGCCGCGGCCTGCCGCGCACCGCGATGGACTGGGAGGTCAACCCCGACGGCCTGCGGCACCTGCTGGTGCGCCTCGGCCGGGAATACGAGAACCTTCCCCCGCTGTACATCACGGAGAACGGCGCCGCGTACGACGACGAGGTCGGTGCCGACGGCGCCATCCACGACGCCGAGCGCACCCAGTTCATCCTGGACCATGTCGACGCCGTAGGGCGGGCCATCGACGAGGGCGCCGACGTGCGGGGGTACTTCGTGTGGTCCCTGCTCGATAATTTCGAATGGTCGTGGGGGTACGGCAAGCGGTTTGGAATTGTGCGGGTGGACTACGACACCCTGGCCCGCACGGTCAAGGACAGCGGGCACGCCTACGGCCGCCTGATTGCCGCCGCCCATGCCGGAACCGGGTCCTCCCCGGAGGCCGCCGAGGCCCAGGGCCGGCCCGCCCGGTGACACCGCAGGGACCGGACGCCGGACGTCCCGGGGCCGGCCCGGCAGCGGGCTCGCGGTGACACCGCACGGGCGGGACCGGGCGGTGCCGACACTTGAAATGGTGGCGGCACGGGCCGGAGTCTCACGCGCCACGGTCTCTCGGGTCGTCAACGGCTCGCCGTCGGTGGATCCGCAGCGCGCCCGGGCGGTCCGGGACGCCGTCTCGGCCCTGAACTATGTGCCGAACCGTGCGGCCCGCTCGCTCGCCAGCAGGCGGGCCCAGGCCGTGACGCTCGTCCTTCCCGAGTCGGCGTCGAAGGTCTTCGCGGACCCGTTCTTCGCCTCGATCATCCAGGGCATCGCGGGCGCCCTGGCCGACACCGAGTTCACCCTGAACGTGGTCCTGTCCTCGGAGTCCTCGCCGGAGAAGACCCGGCGCTACCTGCTGGGCGGAAACATCGACGGCGCCCTCGTGGTCTCCCACCACCGGGGGGACTCCTCCTGGGCGCAGGTGTCGAACGCGCTGCCGACCGTCTTCGCGGGCCGCCCCCTTGCGGGCGGTCCGGACAGCTACTACGTCGAGGTGGACAACGCGTCCGGAGCGGCCGAAGCCACGGACCTGCTCATCGCGAGGGGCCGGCGGAACATCGCCACGATCGCCGGGCCGCAGGACATGTCCGCCGGGATCGACAGGCTCTCGGGCTGGCGGCAGGCGCTGGCAGCGGCGGGCCTGGACCCCTCGCTCGTCGAAGTCGGGGACTTCACCGCCGACTCGGGGGCGGAGGCGATGCGCCGGCTCCTCGCACGCGGTCGGCCGATTGACGGCCTGTTCGCCGCTAGCGACCAGATGGCCGCCGGGGCCTACCGGGTGCTCGCCGCCCATTCGCTGCGCATCCCTGGGGATGTCTCCGTGGTCGGGTTCGACGACGACCAGTTCGCGACGGCGCTCTCTCCTGCGCTGACAACGGTCCACCACCCGGTTCCCGCGATGGGCGCACGGATGGCGGAGGTCCTGGTGGCCCGAATCGAGGGCCGCCCGGTCGACCGCGTGACCCGGCTGGGGACGTCCCTGGTACTGCGGGATTCCGCCTGAGCGGCCCGCGGGTCAGGCTTCGGCTTCCTCGGGCTCCCCGGCTGCGGGCTTGAGGACCGTCACCTCGGCCACCGGCCGCGCCTCCTGCTCCGCTTCGTCGTCCCGGCGGTCAAGTTCCTCGGTCAGCTCCTCGAGGCGGAACTCGGTTTCCGGAACAAGCTCACCCAGTTCGTCGTACTCCGCATCGATCTCCCGGTGGATCTTGCTGTGAAGGACTTCGACCGATTCGTCCTTGAGCTCCGTGAGGTCTTCGGGGAACGGCTCCTCCGGGGTGAGTCTGCTCTTGTTCGGCATTTCTTCTGCTCTGTCTCTGGGAGGGATGACCAAGGTGGGGGGTGATCCAAGGGTGTGAATCGAGGCCACTAGGAAAGCATATAGGTAGGCCCTCTAACAAATCACGGAGGAAATCCCCACCGCGCCGGGCCCTGGAGGAGGAGCATGGGCGCGGAAAGCCCTATCACTCCCCGGGCGGGTGGATCTCCCGGCCCCCGGACAATCCGACGACCTCGGGTTCGGGGAGATCGGCTGCCTCGGCGATGAGCGCCGGAGGTTCACCGTGGCGCAGGGCCGCAACGACCGCCTCCTCGAGGGTCAAGGACGCGTGGTCGAACTCGAAGGCCGCCGCTTCCTTGTCCGCCGCGGCGATGCGGATGCGGCGGAGGTCTTCCTCATTCATAGTGTCAGCCCTTCTTCACTGGACCGGAGAGATACGCAGGGAAGACCGTTTCCGCCCCCCATCCGTTCCGCCGGAATCGGCGGAACACGCTCATCATAAGAGCACTTCTTCCTTTCCGGTAGCGTCCCCGGGCCCGGGGTGGGAACCGTTTCCGTTCTGTGGCCCGACAGTGGAGGGCCGGACCCTCCGGCGCCCATTGCCCCGGGGCGTCCTCTTTGCGAGTGTTGGCATAACCACCTCCCCACCGACAGGCGTGATGCATGGATCTGGGCGCAACGGCAGCCGAACTTTACGCGCTGCCCCTCGATGAATTCACCCGTGCCCGGGACGGCCGCGCGAAGGAAGCTGCCGCGGCCGGCGACAAGAACCTCGGCGGCGCAATCCGGAAGCTGAAGAAGGCTTCAACGGCGGCGTGGCTGGTGAACCTGCTGGTGGACCGGCAGCGCCCGGAGGTCGAACAGGTGCTGGCTCTTGGAGTCTCCCTCCGCGAGGCCCAGGAGACCACCGACAGGGCCCGCCTCCACGCACTGGGCCAGCAGCGGCAGCGGCTCCTGGCCGCCGTCGCACGGCAGAGCCTTGACCTCGCCGCCGACCTCGGCCACCCGGTGGGCGCCTCGGCGCTGCCCGAGGTGGAGCAGACCCTCCGGGCGGCCATGACCGATCCCGCTGCGGCCGCGGCCGTCCTCACCGGCCGGCTCGTCCGGCCGCTCGAGGTGGCGGGGTGGGAGCCGGTGGACCTGGCCGGCGCCGTCGCCGGCCCGTTCACGGCGCAGCCGGGCGCCGAAGGCGCCGCCGGCGACGGCGGGGCTCCGGGCGATGGGGTGGAACGGGCGGCCGAGCTGTCGCGGGCCCAGGCCGACCTGTCGGAGGCCGAGGCGCACGCGCAGCGAACCGTTGAAGAGGCGGCGGCGGCACAGAAGCGGGCACACCGGATCGCGGTGAAGCGGAACGGGCTCCAGGCCTCGATCGAGGATCTCCAGGAGCGGCTTGAGGTGCTGCAGCGGGAGCTCGACGGGCTCGCCGCGGAGGTGTCGGAGGCCGGCCAGACGGAGGCCGCGGCCCTCCGCAATGCCGAGGCAGCCCAGGAGGAGGCCGAGGAGGCGCGGCGCCGGGTGGAGGACCTGGCCTGAGGAGCCGCTCCGCCCGGCGGTTGCACGCGGCGATTGCGCACGGCGATGGTGCCCGGCCGATCCCGCCTGCACCCTCGGCACAGGGGTGCCGTCCCTGCTAAGGTGGCGGCATGTCGGCCCGGCCGGACGCCTTTGGCGACGCGTTGGACAGGGCGAGGGTGCACGCTGAAGAGTGGCTCGCGTCCATCCCCACGCGTGCGCTGCCCCCGAGACGCACGGCCGAGGAACTCGCCGCACAGTTCGCCGCTCCCCTGCCCGAAGAGCCCACCGATCCCGCAGCCGTCATTGACGAACTCGCCCTGCTCTCCGAGCCGGGGCTCATGGCCATGCAGTCCGGCCGGTTCTTCGGCTGGGTCATCGGCGGCACCCTCCCGGCGGCGCTCGGGGCTGACTGGCTCGTGAGTGCGTGGGACCAGAACGCGGGACTGCGCTTTGCCACCCCGGCGGCTGCGGCAGCCGAGGAGGCCGCCGCGGGGTGGCTGCTGGAGCTGCTGGGCCTCCCGACCGGCAGCGCTGTCGGTTTCACGACCGGAGCCACCATGGCGAACTTCGTCGGCCTCGCCGCCGGGCGCCAGTTCGTCCTCGAGCAGGTTGGCTGGGACCTGGCCCGGGAGGGCCTTTCCGGCGGCCCGCGCGTCCGTGTCTTCGTCGGAGCCGAACGGCACGAGGTCGTCGACCTCGCACTGCGCTACCTCGGGCTCGGCGCCCCGGTCGTCGTGGAGGCGGACAGCCAGGGCCGCCTGCTTCCCGGGGCCCTGGCGGCGGCAATGGATGCGGGGCAGGGCCCGGCCATCGTCTGCCTGCAGGCCGGGAACCTCCACTCCGGGGCCTTCGATCCGATGGCCGAAGCGATCGAGGCGGCCCACGCACGCGGGGCGTGGGTCCACGTCGACGGCGCATTCGGTCTGTGGGCCGCCGCGAGCCCGCGCTACCGTGGACAGGTCGCCGGCGTCGGGTCGGCCGACTCCTGGGCCACCGATGCCCACAAGACGCTCAACGTCCCGTACGACTGCGGGGTGGCGGTGGTCTCGCGCCCGGAGGTGATGCGCGCCGCGTTCGCCGTGCACACGAGCTACCTCATCGCCGACGTCTCCGGCCCCGGCGACCCGCACGAAAGAGTCCCTGAATTGTCCCGCCGGGCCCGCGGGGTGCCCGTGTGGGCGGCCCTGCGCTCCCTTGGCCGCTCGGGCACGGTGGACCTTGTGGATCGGCTTGCCCGGCATGCCCGCGCCCTGGCCGAGGGCATCGCCCGGCTGCCCGGGGCGGAGATCCTCAACGAGGTTGCCTTCACCCAGGTCTGTGTGAGCTTCGGGGACGATGAGCGCACCCGGCGGGTCACCGAAAACCTCCTTGCCGGGGGAACGGCCTGGATGTCCGGGTCCCGGTGGCAGAACCGGGCGGTGCTGCGGATTTCCGTGAGCAACTGGTCCACCGACGAGGACGACGTCGAGCGCTCGATCGCCGCCGTCGCCGATGCCGTCGCAGCCGTTGGAGGGGAAATGGGTGAAGCGCAGTGAGCGAATCCCCCGGTGCGCGCGGCACCATGGTCCTGCGCTTCCTCGCCGCCCCCACCGACGTCGCGGTCGGCGGCGGGACGGTGCAGGCCGGCAGGGTGCTCGAATGGATCGACAAGGCGGGATTCGCCTGCGCCGTGGGCTGGAGCGGCGGCTACTGCGTCACCGCCTACGTGGGTGATGTCCGGTTTAACCGGCCCATTCCCGCCGGCAGCCTGATCGAGGCCCACGCAAAGCTGATCTACACCGGCAGCACTAGCATGCACATCCTCGTCAGCGTCCTGTGTGCCAATCCCCGGTCGGGCCGGTACGAGGAGGCCACCGAGTGCCTCCTGGTGTTCGTCGCGGTGGACGACGACGGCGCCCCGCGGCGCGTGCCCGAGTGGAAGCCCTCGACCGACGGGGAGCGCGCCTTCCACGCCGCGGCCGCCGAGCGCATCCCGATCCGATCCGAGATCAAGAAGGAGGTGGCCCGCACCGCGTTCACCGCCGCCGGATCCGGGCCGCAGATGACCTTCCGGTTCCTCACGGCGCCAACCGATGCGAACTGGAGCGGAAAGACCCACGGCGGCACGGTGATGGCCTGGATCGACGAGACGGCCTTCGCATGCGCCACCGGGTGGTGCAGATCGGACACAGCCGCCGTCTATGCCGGCGGCATCCACTTCCACCGCCCTGTCCCGGTAGGACACCTCCTCGAGATCGAGGCGCGGCTGTTGATGACCGGCACCTCGAGCATGCACATCGGGCTTCGGGTCCGGGCAGCGGACCCGAAGGACCAGGAGATGCACCTCGCGGCCCAGTGCCTGAGCGTCTTCGTGGCGCTCGATAAGGACGGCCGGCCCGTGCCGGTTCCGGCGTACGAGCCGGCCACCGATGAGGATCGGGCCCTGGAGCGCCACGCGCGCAGGCTCAAGGAGCTCCGTGAAGGAATGCCGGTGCTCGACCTCACGCCTTAGGGTCCACGCCCCGCTCCCGGCACCGCTGGCAGGGCATCCGGTGGTGTTCCGCCGGGGAGGGGTGGGGGCTGGTCGAGGGTCCCGGAAAACGGTGGGGGTGGGCCCGCAGGCGCCCGAGCAGACGGCCACGAAAATTCGTTGACGGGACTATACGTGCTGGTTACGCTTCCACTGGTACTGGGCCGCCCGACAAGCGAAAGGACCCTTGACAATGAAGCGCTTCACTCGGCTGGTCGTTGCCTCCGGCGCTGGTTTAGCTCTCACCTTCACGGTCCCGCCGGCGCTGGCTGCGCCGCCATCCGACCCGGGCAGCAACCGCGCCCAAGTGGAACATCGAGAATTCAGCAGCCCCGATGGATCATCCACCTACAAGGTCCACGGCGCGACCCGGAACGCCGACGGCCACTTCACTTCCAATTACCGCGATCAGTCGACCAGCGACGAGGCGTCGTTTGACTACAAAACCCACTACACCCTGACTGACAATGTGACTAAGTTGAGCAGCCAGAGTACGACGACCGAGAACGGCGAGACGTGCCGCTACAACTCCCGCTTTGTCGCCACAAACGGGGAGACGCGCACGGAGAAGTCGAGTTCGAACTGTTAGCGCGCGCAAGAGGTCACGCGTCCCCGACCATCGACCTCAAGCACCCGGCAACAAATCCCGCCTAAGCTTCGGCGCCATGCCCATAAACGGCCCCCGCATCGGTGTCATCCCCTGGGCGCCGGTTTCGGTCGGCGAATTGGCACGGCCGGGCGGTCTGGTCGACGCGGCAGCCGCGTGTCCGGACGCAGGCCCACCGCAGATCGCCGTCGATGGCTCTACCTATGCGCAACCAGGGGCCTTCCGGTCACACTCTCATTTGAACCGGGCATAAAAACGGCCCGGGTAGGCTGATCGTAAGGAAAGCAATCCACCGACCGGCGTACCCGCGGGGCGCGCCCGAAAAGGAGCACAACCCATGGCCCGAATCCTGATGGTCGTTTCCTCCGCCGATGCCCTCACCATGAGGGACGGCACCTCGCATCCCACCGGCGTCTGGGCCGAGGAGCTCGTCGTCGCGCACCGCACGCTGCGGGAGGCCGGCCACTCGGTGCAGCTCGCCTCACCGGGCGGCGTCAAGCCCACCATCGATGCGGCGAGCCTCGACCCGGAGCAGGTCGGCGGGCAGGCCAAGGCCGATGACTTCCGCTCCTACCTGGCGGACATCGACAACGAGCTCTCCTCGCCCCTGGTCCTCGCGCACGTCGATGCGTCCGAGTTCGACGGCGTCGTGATGCCCGGCGGCCACGGCCCCATGGCCGACCTCGCCTCGAACAAGGACTTCGGCCGGATCCTCGTCGAGACCAACACCGCGGGCAAGGTCATCGCGCCCTTCTGCCACGGCCCTGCCGGGCTGCTCAGCGCGGTGGACGAGGACGGCGGCTTCGCCTTCGCAGGACGCCGCATGACCGTCTTCACCAATGAGGAGGAGCTCGCCGGCGGCACCGGGGAGAACACGCCCTGGTTCGTCGAGGACGTGCTGCGCGGGAAGGGCGCGGTGCTGGAGACCTCCGCGGCGTGGAGCAGCGCCGTGGTGCGCGACGGCAACCTGATCACCGGCCAGAACCCGCAGTCCAGCGAGGACGTCGCCAAGGAAGTCATCAAGGCACTCGCCGAATAATCCCTGCAACTGCCGCAGGAAACGAAAACGACGGCGGGCGGTCACCAAAGAGTGACCGCCCGCCGTCGTTTTCGATCCGCCGCCACGGGGAGCGCCGGGCTCCCGCCGGTCCGCGGCGCAGGTTGCTAGGCCTGTTCGATGATCCAGGCGGTGGTGTCGGCGGGGAGCTTCCCGCCGGGCAGGGGCCCGCTGCTGACCACGACCCGGCCGGTGGGCAGGTCCACCGGTGCGGTGCCGAAGTTGGTCACCGAGTG